>DASSGP010000379.1:0-14131 GCA_035693405.1 Rudaea sp.
TGCGGCCAGCAGCGCCGCCAGCGCCAGAAACACGAACAGCGCCTGCCAGGCGAGCAGGCCGTCGATGCCATCCATGAAATTGTGCAGGTTGATCGACCATATGAGGCTCAGCCAGATCACGCCGAGGACGATCGCGTAAGCGATCGCGGGCACGCCGGCTGCAGCGCTCCCCGCTGATATTGCCGCGCTCGTCATGCCGCCGAGCACGATCGCCGCAGCGAGTGCGTGCGCCAGAATCCGCCAGCGCGCGGCCAGCCCGCGATGGTCGTCTATCCAGCCCACCGCAGCGACCAGGGCGAGCGCGATCCAGCACCCCAGCAGATCGAACAGCGCCTCGCCCGGCAGGATGACCATTTCGGCCGCGAACAGGCAGAGTCCCGCGATCACGAGGCCGATGCCGCCCCCGCGCGGCGTCGGTTCCGCATGCGAACGCCGTTGCCCCGGGTGATCGATCAGGTTGCGACGGTGCGCATAGTGGATGCCGAGCGCTGTCACAGCGGCTGAAATCAGGAACACGACGACGATCGATCCCCACCAGCGAATGTCGGACGGTTGCGACAACCAGTCCACGGGGTATTCCTACTCGCCCGCGACGCCGTGAATCGGCCTGACCGATCCCCACGTCTTGCAGCTCGGGCACTGCCAATGGTGCGCCTTGGCACCGAAGCCGCAGCGGCTGCAGCGGTACATGGCCTGGCCCTCGATCAGCTTGCGCGTCAGGTCCTGCAGAATCAGCAGGTTCTCGCGCGCTTCGCCTTCGGACTTGTGCAGTGTCGCGCCGATCAGCGTCATCAGTCCGCGCACCGACGGCCGCTGGCGCAGCTGCCGCGTCAGGAAATCGATCGCCGCCTGTTCGCCCTGCGTGCTGGCGTACAGGCGCGCCAGTGCAATCACCGGCGTCACGCCTTGCGAGCGCTCGATCGCATCGAACAGGAATTTCTCCGCACGCTCCATCTGCTGCAGGCGCGCGTAACAGTCGAGCAGCGGGGGCAGCACTTCCGGAACGAAATCGACATCGAGTGTGGCAACGCGTTCGAAGGCCTCGGCCGCGGCATCCAGGTGGCCCTGCTGCATCTCGACGTGGCCGAGAACGATATAGGCGCGCACGCATTCGGGCTGACTTTCGAACGCATGGTCCAGGTGTTCGTGCGCATCGGCAAAATTCTTCGCCGTGCGCGCCTGTTCGGCTTGTTCGCAATAGAACTGCGCTATGACCGGGCCTTGCGAGTCGCCGGAGATCTTCTCCAGGCGCCGCGCGTGGTCGATGGCCTTGCCCCAGTCCTTCTCGTGCTGGTAGATGCCGATCAGGTGACGCAATGCCGACGGCACTTGCGCATCCATCGCGACGAGGTCAGTGAACAAGGTCTCGGCGCGGTCGAGCAGGCCGGCGCGCATGTAATCCTCGCCGAGTTCCAGCAGCGCGATCGTCTTTTCCTCGTTGCTGAGGTTCGGGCGCGCGATCAGGTGCTGGTGTACGCGGATCGCGCGATCGACTTCGCCGCGCCGGCGAAACAGGTTGCCGAGTGCAAGGTGCGTTTCGACCGTGTCACGGTTGAATTCGGCGAGCTTGAGGAACACCTCGATCGCCTTGTCCGGCTGCTCGTTGAGCAGGTAGTTCAGTCCGCGAAAGTAACTCGATGACAACTCGCTGACGCCCGCGCGGCGCGAACGCTCGCTGTTGCGCCGGCCGAGAAACCAGCCGGACACTGCGGCGACTGGAAGCAGCATCGCCAGCGCGACGATGAAGATGGGCGGGACCAGCGTCATCCGTCGGCCAGGGGCGGCTGCGCGATTGCGGCGTCCGCCTCGGCATGCGCGGCGGCTTCGAGTTGCTTGAGACGGCGCGCCTGCACGCGCAGGCGACGGCGCAGCGGCAGCACGAGGCCGACATACACGAGCAGGCCGCCGAGCATCCATCCGAGCAGCAAGGCGCCGATCACGACGCCGCCTTTCACCAGCGTGAGCGTTCCGAAATAGAAGTCGAGTTCGATCGGCTGGCTGTTCAATGCACCGAACGCTGCGCCGGCGACGGCAAACACGAACACCAGGAAAACAATCAGTCCGAAACGCATGCGACGGGGAATCTGGGAATCGAAATGGTGGCGCTGATCGTGCCGGCGCGGCGCAGGCATTCAGCCTGCTGGCATCCAGCCCGCTTGTATCCGGCCCGCTTGTATTCGGCCTCGATCAGCCGCGCACCGGATGTTTCTGTGCGGACGCATTGACGCGTTCGCGCAATTCCTTGCCGGGCTTGAAATGCGGCACATGCTTGCCCGGCAGCGCGACGGCCGAACCGGTTTTGGGATTGCGTCCCATGCGCGGCGGACGGTAGTGCAGGGAAAAACTGCCGAAACCGCGAATCTCGATGCGCTCGCCCTTGGCCAGCGCCTGGCTCATCTGCTCGAGCGCGTTCTTGACCGCGAGTTCTACATCATTGAAAGCCAGGTGGCTCTGCATTGCTGCCAGGGCCTCGATCAGCTCCGACTTGGTCATGGACGCAGGATCCGAATTCTTGAGGGCGTTGTGAAAATTGTTGTTTTGGTCAATCGGATCGCGTCACGGTCCGGAGTTTTCCCCGGACCGCGACATGCGATGTTACTCGGACTTGTTGAACTGCTCCTTGAGCAGCGCTCCAAGCTTGGTCGTGCCACCCGACGCCGACTGGTAGTCCTCGAGCGCCTGCTGCATTTCGTCGTCGTCCTTGGCGCGGATCGACAGCTGCAGCACGCGGCCCTTGCGGTCCATGCCGGTGAACTTCGCTTCCACCTTGTCGCCCACCTTCAGATGCTGCGAAGCATCCTCGATGCGCTCCTTGGCGATGTCGGAAACACGCACGTAGCCCTCGACCCCGTCGGCCAGTTCGATCGTCGCACCCTTCGCGTCGACTTCCTTGACCGTGCCGTGGACGATGCTGCCGCGCGGATTGGCCGCCATGTACTGGCCGAACGGATCCTGCTCGAGCTGCTTGATGCCCAGGCTGATGCGCTCGCGCTCAGGATCGACCGCGAGGACAACCGCCTCGACCGTGTCGCCCTTCTTGAACTGGCGGACGAGATCTTCGCCGGTGCCCTGCCAGGAAATGTCGGACAGATGCACGAGGCCGTCGATGCCGCCGTCCAGGCCGATGAAGATGCCGAAGTCGGTGATCGACTTGATCTGGCCGGAGACGCGATCGTTCTTCTTGTGGATCGCCGCGAACGCTTCCCACGGATTGGCATGCGTCTGCTTGATGCCGAGCGAAATACGGCGGCGCTCTTCATCCACATCCAGGACCATGACTTCGACTTCGTCGCCGACCTGCACCATCTTGGCCGGATTGACGTTCTTGTTGGTCCAGTCCATCTCGGACACGTGCACGAGGCCTTCGACGCCCGGCTCGAGTTCGACGAAGCAGCCGTAGTCGGTGACGTTGGAGACCTTGCCGAACAGGCGCGTGCCGGTCGGATAGCGGCGGCTGATCGCAACCCACGGATCTTCGCCGAGCTGCTTGAGGCCGAGCGAGACGCGATTGCGCTCGCGGTCGAAACGCAGCACGCGGACTTCGAGCTCATCGCCGACGTTGACGACTTCGGACGGATGACGCACGCGCTTCCACGCCATGTCGGTGATGTGCAACAGGCCGTCGATGCCGCCGAGGTCGACGAACGCACCGTAATCGGTGAGGTTCTTGACGACGCCCTTGACGACCGCATTTTCCTGCAAGCGCTCGAGCAGCTGCTCGCGCTCTTCCGAATGCTCGCTCTCGACCACCGCGCGGCGGCTGACCACCACGTTGTTGCGCTTGCGGTCGAGCTTGATGATCTTGAATTCGAGTTCCTTGCCTTCGAGGAACACCGGATCGCGGACCGGACGCACGTCGACCAGCGAGCCCGGCAGGAATGCGCGGACATCCTTGATGTCGACGGTGAAGCCGCCCTTGACCTTGCCGGAAATCTTGCCGACGACAGTGGCGTTGGCCTGCTGCGCGGTTTCCAGTTCGTCCCACACCAGCGAACGCTTGGCTTTTTCGCGCGACAGGCGCGTTTCGCCGAATCCGTCTTCGATGGCATCCAGGGCGACCTTGACCTCGTCGCCGACCTTCACTTCAAGCTCGCCCCGTTCGTTTTGGAACTGCTCGATCGGCACAATGCCTTCGGATTTGAGCCCGGCATTGACCACAACGACGTCGTTGCGGATTTCGACGACTATGCCGGAAACGATCGTGCCCGGCTTCAATTTGGCCAGCGTCTGGCTCTGTTCAAACAGTTCGGCAAAACTCTCAGTAAAGCTGTCAGTCATGTTGGTTCCAAGTTGTCTCAAGATCAGGCTCTAAGCTTTTGATGAATAGAGACTTCTGATCCACCTGTTGGGGCACTTTCGTGCCGTTGCAATTCCCTGCCGCGAACGGCAGGACCGTGAACCGGATCGACCCCGATCCGATTCGAAAAACGTTTCGCTTTCTTCCGCTGCGGCGCCCGTCCCCACGCTACCGCGGCCTAACCAGTGCGAGCACCGTGGCGACCACGGCCTCGATCGGCATGCCGGTCGAGTCGATCAGCACCGCGTCGGCTGCCGGTCTGAGCGGAGCCACCGCGCGCCCGGCGTCGCGAACATCGCGCGCCTGGATCTCCCGCAAAAGGGCAGCAAGTGTAACGCTCAATCCCTTTTCCTTCAACTGCTTATAGCGCCGCTTGGCGCGTTCCTCGGCACTGGCGGTCAGAAATACCTTGAAACGGGCATCGGGGAAGATCACGGTGCCCATGTCGCGGCCGTCCGCAACGAGTCCTGGCGCCCTGCGGAAGCTCAGTTGCTTGTCTACCAGCGCCGTGCGGACGCTCGGGATGACGGCAATCGCCGAAGCCGCTGCCCCGCAGGTTTCCGTACGGATTTCGTCCGTCGCGTCGTGTCCATTGACGATGACGCGGGTCTCGCTCCCATCCTTCGGGTCGCGAAACGTGATCTTCGTGTGCTGCGCACAGCGCGTCACGGCCTCGGCGTCCGACAGGTCGAGCCCTTCCATGCCGGCCGCATAGCCCACCGCACGGTACAGCGCCCCCGAATCGAGCAAGTGCCAGCCGAGCGCGTCGGCAACCATGCGGCTGATCGTGCCCTTGCCGGAACCGGACGGGCCATCGACGGTCAGGACGGGAGCGGACTTCGGGGTCACGGGCAGGCCGGTTGCGAGGGGAACCGCTTATTGTAGCGGCCGGCGTACGACCTTGCGCGCACAGTCGGCTAGGGCGATGACGTGGCTTGAAAATCCACACGATACGGAGACCGAGACCCCCACCGTTCGCCCTGAGCGTAGGCGCGAAGCGCCGGAGTCGAAGGGTCCGTGCGCGGACGCTTCGACTTCGCTTGCTGACGCAAGCTACGCTCAGCGCGAACGGTTAAGAAACTCGGACGACTGCCTGTCCTACGCGGTATCCAGGCGAAACCCGCAGCGGCGCGCCAGGCCTGCAAAGTCGGGGAAGGACGTCGCCACATTCGCGCAGTCGCCGATTCGAACCGGACCCCGCGCGACCAGTCCTGCGATCGCAAAACTCATGGCACAGCGATGGTCCCCGGCACTGTCGACTTCGCCGGCTTCGATGCGGCCGCCGTGAATCACTGCGCCGTCAGGCGTTTCCTCGATGTCGATGCCGAGCGCGCGCAGTCCTTTCGCCATCACGGCGATGCGGTCCGATTCCTTCACGCGCAGTTCGGCCGCGCCGCTGATGCGCGTTGTTCCGCGGGCTGCTGCGGCGGCCACGAACAACGCCGGAAACTCATCGATCATGTCCGCGACGAGTTCGACGGGCACGTCGATGCCCTGCAACGGTGCGTGGCGCACCACGAGGTCGGCGACCGCTTCGCCACCGAGTTCACGCGCATCCAGCAACCGAATGTCGGCTCCCATCGCCCGCAATGCCTGAAGCAATCCGGTGCGGCGCGGATTCATGCCGACCGCCAGCAGCACCAGCTCCGACTCCGGTACCAGGGTTGCGGCGACGAGAAAAAATGCTGCAGAGGAAAAGTCCGCGGGCACGACGATATCAGTCGCACGCAGCCGGTGACCGCCAGTGAGTTTCGCCCAGCCCGCGCCGAACTCGATTGGCCAGCCGAACGTCGCAAGCATGCGTTCGGTGTAGTCTCGCGTCGGGTGCGGCTCGGCTACGCGCGTCTCGCTGTTTGCGTACAGTCCGGCGAGGAGGATCGCCGACTTCACCTGCGCGCTCGCCACCGGCAGTGTGTAGTCGATGCCGTGAAGACCGCGACTGCCGGCGATATGCAGCGGCGGCAAACCGCCGGGCTGCGCGGCGATGCTCGCGCCCATCTGAGCGAGCGGCTCGATGACGCGGCGCATCGGCCGGCGCGAGAGCGACTCGTCGCCGATCAGGGTCGAGTCGAACTGCTGCCCCGCCAGGAGACCCGCAAGCAGACGCATGCCGGTGCCCGCGTTGCCGCAATCGACAGGCGCCCTTGGCGCGCGCAGGCCCTGAAGTCCGACGCCGTGCACGATGCGTTCGCTCGCACCGGGCGCTTCGATACGCACGCCCATTTCGACGAACGCGCGCGCAGTCGCGCGGGTGTCTTCGCCTTCGAGAAAGCCAGTGATGCGCGACACGCCATCGGCCAGCGAAGCGAACATCACTGCGCGATGCGATATCGACTTGTCGCCGGGAACGCGCAGTTCGCCGCGCACCGGACCTGACGGCGCGCTGGTCCAGTCGACCCGGTTGCCGCTCACGCCAGCGCTTCCATCAGCCGCTCGTTTTCGGCGCGCGATCCGACACTGATGCGCAGGCACTGTGCCAATCCGTAGCCGCCCATCGGGCGCGCGATGACGCCGCGGTGAAACAGCGCCGATTCGATCGGCGCGGCGTCGCGGGCGAAGTCGACCAGGACGAAATTCGTCTGCGACGGCGATACGCGCAGTCCAAGCGCGCGCAGGCGATCTGCAAGCCATTCGCGCTCGGCAAGGTTCCACGCTTTCGCGCGCGCGACATGCGCCTGATCGCCGAGCGCCGCTTCAGCCGCGGCCAGCGCCAGGCCATTGACGTTGAACGACTCGCGCAGTCGCTCGAGCACCGCGGCGACCTCGGGCGCGCTGATCGCATAGCCGACGCGCAGGCCGGCCAGCGCATAGGCCTTCGAGAAGGTGCGCGTGACGACGAGATTCGGAAATCGCGGCAGGAACTGCAGGGCGCCGGACAGGCCGGCCGCATCGACATATTCGTGATAGGCCTCGTCGACGACGACCAGCGTGGATGCTGGCACGCGAGCGAGCAGTCGACCGAGCGCGTCGTCGTCGAACCAAGTCCCGGTCGGATTGTTCGGATTGGCAAGATAGAGCACGCGTGTATCGGCGCTTACGGCAGCGGCCATCGCATCGAGATCGTGTCCGAGCGGCATCGCGGCGTGGTCGCGAGGCAAGGCCGGAACGCGGATCGCCTGCGCGCCGGACGCGGCCGTGGCAATCGGGAATACGGCGAAACCGAATTCGGAAAATACGATCGACGCGCTGGCGTCGGCAAAGCACTGCGCGATCAGCATCAGCAACTCGTGCGAGCCGTTGCCGAGCGTGATCTGCGCCGGCGCGACGCCAAGGTGCGCCGCCAGCGCCGACTTCAGCGCACCGCCTTTCGGGTCCGGGTAGCGCAGGACTTCCGGCAACGCGGCTTGTATCGCCGCGAGTGCCTGCGGACTGGGGCCGAGCGGATTTTCGTTCGACCCCAGTTCCGCCAGTGCGCTGCCGAAGCGCTTGCGCAGCGCCGGCAGATCGTGGCCCGGATCGTAGGCGCCGAGCTTGCGCGTGGCGGCATTCGCCAGCGCGGCAGCGTCGAACGTCACAATACAGCCACCGGATACGAACCGAGGATCTTGATCTCCGCCGTGTGCGGTTCGAGTTCGGCCAGCGCCTTCTTCATCGGCACGTCATCGATGTGGCCGGCCAGGTCGATGAAGAATGCGTACTCCCATTTCGCATGATGCGACGGGCGCGACTCGATGCGGTTCATGCTGATGCCGTGGCGCGCAAACGGGCTGAGCGTGTGGAACAGAGCGCCGGGCTGATCCTTGATCGACACGAGAATCGACGTGCGGTCGTGACCGCTCGACGGAAAGAACTGACGCCCGAGCACGAGGAAGCGCGTCGTGTTGTCGTCGCGGTCCTCGATCGGGCTGACGATGACCTTGCGCAGGCCGTAGACATGGCCGGCCGCCTCGCCGGCAATCGCCGCGGCATCGTCGGCGTTGCGTGCGCGGCGCGCCGCCTCGGCGTTGCTCGATACCGGAATCTTTTCCGCCTTCGGCAGATTCGCGCGCAGCCAGGCCTTGGTCTGCGCGAATGATTGCGGATGCGAATAGATGCGTTCTATGTCCTCGATGTTGCCGGTGCGCGACAGCAGGTACTGGCGCACGCGCAATTCCACTTCTCCACAAATCTTCAGGTTCGACGTCAGGAACATGTCGAGCGTAACCTGGATCGTGCCCTGCCCCGAATTTTCAACCGGCACGACGCCGAAATCTGCGCTGCCGCTTTCGACTTCCTGGAAAACCTCCTCGATCGTCCCGAGCGGCAGTCCGTGCGCGGAACGGCCGAAGTGCTTGTGCATCGCCTGCTGCGCAAACGTGCCCTCCGGGCCGAGATAGCCGACCTTCAGCGGCTCCTGCTGGGCCAGGCACGCCGACATGATCTCGCGAAACACGCCGACCAGGACCTCGTCGGCCAGCGGCCCTTCGTTGCGGTCGATGACCATGCGCAGCACCTGCGACTCGCGCTCGGGCCGGTAATAGTCGACCGCCGCCTTGAGCGGCCCCTTGGCCTTGCCGACTTGATGCGCCCAGCCGGCGCGCTCGGCGATCAGCTGCTGGATCTGCCGATCGATGCCGTCGATGCGCGCGCGCACGTCGCCCAGATTCATTTCCGGCTTGGCTTTCGCCGTCACGATTGTCTTCTTCTTTCGGGTTGCCATGATTTAGCTTCAGACCTTGAAGGACGAATTTCTTGCCCGATCAACCGTGACGCCGCGCGAAGTCGCGCATGAAATCGACCAGCGTCTGGACGCCGGCGAGCGGCATCGCGTTGTAGATCGATGCGCGCATTCCACCGACGGCCTTGTGGCCTTTCAACGCGAGCAGTCCGGCCGCCTCGGATTCGGCCAGGAACGCCGCGTCCAGTTCCGCACGCGGCAGCGTGAACGGCACGTTCATGCGCGACCGCGCTGCCGGTTCGACCGGATTGCGGTAGAAACCAGAGCCATCAATATACCCGTAAAGCAGCTCGGCCTTGGCTCGATTGCGCGCGCCGATCGTTTCAAGTCCGCCCTCTCCGAGCAGCCACTTGAACACGAGCCCGGCCAGGTACCAGCCAAACGTATTCGGCGTGTTTAACAGCGAACCTTGCGACGCGTGTTCGGCATAGTTGAAAATTTTCGGCAGGTCTTTCGGACAACGCGCCAGCAGATCCTCGCGCACGATCAGGACGACCAGTCCGGCCGCGCCGATGTTCTTCTGCGCGCCGGCATAGATGACGGCGAATTTCGACACGTCGACTGGCCGCGACAGTATCGACGAGGACATGTCGGCGACCAGTGGCACAGAACCGACATCCGGTATCTCTTGGAACTCTACGCCCTGGATCGTCTCGTTCGGCGTGTAATGCACGTATGCCGCGTCAGGATGCAGCGACCAGTTCGCGCGTGCAGGCAATGCAGTGTAGTTGCCGCCGGCGCTGCTCGCTGCGATATTGACCCGAGCCAGCGATGCCGCCTCGCGCGCCGCTTTCTCGCTCCAATGCCCGGTCACGACGTAGTCGGCGGCCTGGTCGCGCCGCGCGATATTCATCGGGATCTGGGCGAAATGCTGGGTCGCTCCGCCCTGCAGAAACAGCACTTTGTAGCCTTGTGGAATATTCATCAAGGCGCGCAGATCACGCTCGGACTGCTCGGCCAGATCCATGAACAGCTTGCCGCGATGACTGACTTCCATCACCGACGCGCGCGCAGCGCCCCATTCGAGCAGTTCCGCCTGTGCCTGGCGCAGCACAGGCTCGGGCACCGCCGCCGGACCGGCAGCGAAGTTGTAGGCACGACTCATTGCGCGCTCCGCAGGACCAGTTGGCATTATGCCGCGGCGCAGCAATTAGGCAACTGCGTCGGTTCGGAGGCTATCGGAGGGCCCCAAGCCCTGTTCGAGGACGCGTTCCATGACATCGACCGGGACAGCCGGCGCATACAGGTATCCCTGGGCCGCCGTGCAACCGAGGTCACGGAGCAGCGCGGCCTGCTCCGTCGTCTCGATGCCCTCGGCGATCAGGCGCAAGCCGAGATCTTCTGCAAACCCGGTGATCGTGCGGACGATGGCCCGGTGACGGAAGTTCGTGACCATGTCGCGCACGAAACTGTGGTCGACCTTGAGCGCGTCGAACGACGAGGTCGCAAACGAGTCCAGCGACGAGTATCCCGTCCCAAAGTCGTCGACCACGAGCGATACGCCAAGGCCCTTGAGTTCCCTTAGCGTCGCCTGCGCTTCTTCGCGCCCACCCCGGAAGATCGTTTCGGTGATCTCTAGCGCAAGGCAGGCCGGATCGAGACCGGTGTGCTTGAGCACGCTGCCGAGGGACGCGAGCAGATCGCGATCGGCGAACTGCCGCTCGTTCATGTTGACGCTCGCTATGAGCCGCGCATGCGACGGATAGCGGCGCTGCCAGCGCAACAGGTTACGGCAGGTCGTTTCGAGGACCCACCAGTCGAGCGCGACGATAAGTCCCGATTCCTCGGCCACGCCAAGGAATTGCGCGGGCAGCAACAAGCCGCGCTCGGGATGCTGCCAGCGCACGAGCGCCTCGCATCCCTGCACGAGGCCGCTGCGCATGTCGACGATCGGCTGATAGTAGACACGGAATTCGCCGCGCTCGAGCGCGAAACGCAGATCCGTTTCGATCTTCAAGCGGGCACGCGCCGCCGCATGCATCGCCTCGTCGAAAATCACGTAGGCCGACTTGCCCTTGGCTTTGGCGCGATACATCGCCGTATCGGCATCGCGCAGGACCTGGTCCGGCGTTTCGTAGTCCGGCTGACCGAGGACGACGCCAAGACTTGCGCCGGAAAACACCCGGTGTCCGTTGATCTCGAACGATCCGCTAAGCAATGTCAGCACGCGCTGCGCAAGTTGTTCGGCCCGGGCACGCGTGCACGACCCATGCGGCAACAAGGTGAATTCGTCGCCGCCGTAACGAGCGACCAAAGCGCGTTCGCCCAGTTCCAGTCGCAGCGTGTCCGCGATCTGCACCAGCAGCTGGTCGCCGCTGGCGTGACCGAGGCTGTCGTTCACGACCTTGAAGCCGTCAAGGTCGAGAAACAACACGGCGTAGTCGCAGCTGTCCGCAGCGCGCGAACCAGCGATTGCCGCCGCCAGCTCCTGCTCGAAGTACAGCCGGTTCGGCAGTCCGGTAAGCAGGTCGTGCGTTGCGTTGTGTTCGAGCTGGCGCTGCACCTGGCGCTGCTCGGTGACGTTGCGGATCGTGCCGGTCGTGTAGCTCTTGCCGTCCATGTCGATTGTGCCGGCGCTGACCACGACCTCGATCCTCCTGCCGTCCTTGCGTATCAGCGTGACATCGTAGTCGCCGCGCTTGCCCCGCCCGGCGACCTGGCGCTGGTAGCGCTCTTCCTGGTGCGGCTTGGATTCGGCCGGAACGAGCACGCGGAAGTTCGCGCCGACCAGTTCGTGCTCGGCGTAGCCGAACATTTCGGCGAACGCGTGGTTGACGTAGGTGTAGCGGTCATCGAGCATCATGTAGACGCCGACCTGGCTGTGCTCGACCAGCGTGCGATAGCGCAGTTCGGAGCGCTGCAAGGCCCGCTCCGCGAAGCGCCGCGCGGTGACGTCCTGCGCCGAGCCTTCGATGTAGAGCACCTCGCCATGCTGGCCGCGCACGATCTGTGCATTCAGATCCACGAGCACTTCGCTGCCGTCGCGATGCTTCGCCGCGAATTCGAAGCCGGCGACGTGCCCATCCGTCAGCAATCGTTCGACCATCGTCGAGCGATCCTCCGGTCGGGCATAGACCTGGTTCATGTGCCGAACCTGCGCCTTGATGTCATCGCTGTTCGCATAGCCGAGCATGTGCGCAATCGCATCGTTCGCTTCGAGCAGGCGACCGTCGGGGTGGCTCTGGAACATGCCGGTCACCGCGTTCTGGAACAGCGAGCGGTACTTGTGCTCGGCCGCGGCAATCGCTTCCTGCTCGCGGCGCGCCTCGGTGATGTCGACCGCCGTACCTTCGTAGAACGCGATGTGACCGTCGGCATTGCGGATCGCGCGCATGTTCTCCGAAATCCACATGATGCTTCCGTCGCGCCGGTACACGCGCGAGATCGCGTTGACGACTCGGCCTTCGCGATCGAGCTGCTCGAACAAGTCGCGCGCCTGTGCCGGATCGACGTACCATTCCTCGGGACTCTTCGGAGGCGCCGTCAGCATCTCGGCCGGACTCGCAAAGCCGAACATTTGCGCCAGCGCCGGATTGACGTCGATGAATCCGCCCTCGGGAAAACTGCGATAGATGCCTTCGACGGTCGCGTCGAACAGCGCGCGGTAACTGTCGATCGCCGCCTGTTCGCTCGCGCGCTGCGCGGCGCCGTCGCCTTCGGCGATGTCCTGGATGATGGCAAATACGTAGCTGCGGCCGGAGTCTTCGAACAACTCGGCGTAGAGCCGGCCGTTGACGTCGCGGCCGTCGCGAGCGCGCATCGTCACGACATCGCCGCGGACCCGTTGCTCGCCGCGAATGCGCATCCAGATCGCCGCGCGGGTCTCCACATGCGGCCACACGTTCAGTTCGACGGTGCGTTTGCCGATTGCTTCGGCGCGCGAGATCCCCAGCAACTGCTCGAATGTCGGATTCACGTCGACGATCGTGCCGTCGGCCGCATCCAGCACTGCCACGAGGCTGGGCGAGAATCGAAAAGCGCTGGCCGGCAACATCTCCGTCCCCTGTCTCAACCGCTTTTGACCACTTCGCGCGAGCCAGTATAGCGCGCGCTGGAATGGCCAGCGTAAACGAGCGAAATCTTCACCTGTCTTTTCCGGTCTGAATACGACATTCCAGTCGAGATTGCCACGATGCACCGCAACCTGCCAACCGTGCGTGGCTCGGAGATTACGCCCGAGCCGGTCTACCGCGGCCGCCGCGAGTGCCTCAAGGCGCTCGGCCTCGGCGCGCTCGCGCTTACGACGGGCTGCGAGTCGGGCGCGGCGCCGGATGCCGTTGCCGGCAAGGCCGCGGAGGAGTCGATACAGGGGAAAGCCCTGCCGATCACCGAACGCGGCAAATATGCCGTCGCCGAGCCGATGACGCGTTACAAGGACGTCACCCACTACAACAACTTCTACGAATTCGGCACCGGCAAGAGCGACCCGGCGCAGACGTCGGCGGCGTTCAATGCGCACCCGTGGTCCGTCGAGATCGCCGGCCACGCGGAAGTCACCGGACGGTTCACGCTCGAAGACTTGCTCAAGCCGCATCCGCTCGAGGAGCGCGTCTACCGCATGCGCTGCGTTGAAGGCTGGTCGATGGTGATTCCGTGGGCCGGGATCGGGCTTGGCGACGTTCTGAAACGCTTCAAGCCGACGTCGAATGCGAAATTCGTCGCACTGACGACCGTCAACCGTCCCGCGGAGATGCCCGGCATGCGCTCTGCGGTACTCGATTGGCCGTATCGCGAAGGTCTGCGTATCGACGAGGCGATGCATCCGCTGACGTTGCTTGCGGTCGGCTTGTACGGTCACGAACTGCCGAACCAGAACGGCGCGCCGCTGCGCCTGGTCGTGCCGTGGAAGTACGGCTTCAAGGGTGTCAAGTCGATCGTGAAGATCGAATTCGTCGAGGCGCAGCCCGGGACGACGTGGAACGAACTCGCCCCTGAAGAATATGGTTTCTACGCCAACGTCAATCCAGACGTCGACCATCCACGCTGGAGCCAGAAGACCGAACGCCGTATCGCCGGGGAAGGCTTCACTGTGTTCGGCAACCGTACGCCGACGCTCCCGTTCAATGGCTACGCCGATCAGGTGGCGAATCTCTACGCCGGCATGGACCTGCGGCGGAATTTCTGATGCCACTCGCCATGCACGCATCATGAAGCTCTTTCGCGATCGCGTCGCCGCG
>DASSGP010000380.1:0-14794 GCA_035693405.1 Rudaea sp.
GGTCGGACTTGAGCTCGTAGGCAATGAGCGCGTTGCCGTCGCCGTCGGTCTTCGCCGTTGCCACGGCATCGCCGCTGCTGTCGAGGATCTGCACGTCGACGCCGGATTGGGCGTCGCCGCTTTTCAGCGATGCCGTGTGCAGCCAGAGTTTGTCGCGATACATGCGCGTGTGCAGGCCGATGTCGCTGACGAAGAAGAAGCTCGTTTCGAATTGATCGTGGAACGTGCCAGCGCGTTTCATGACCGCGAAGTACAGACCCGGTTCGGACAGTTCGCTGATGTTCTGGATCGGCAGGTACGACAGCGTGCGCTGGTTCTGCTTGCCCTCGAGCACGAAGCGGTTCGAGTAGACGGAGTCGGCGATCGCCGCGAGCGGCTTGCCCTTGCGGCCCCAGTAACCGCGCTCGTCGTCGAGATCCCAGGCGCTGCGCTTGCCGCTGCGCTGGTAGGCGGCGAAAAAGTTCGACAGTTCCTTGTCGCGCACGCGCAGGAACTCGACGTCGACTTCCCTGACGTTGACCGCGACGACTGGCAGGCCGCGCGTGCCGCGCGCCGGCAGCACGCTGCCCTGCGAAGCAAAACCGGCGACCGGCTGCAGCGGGCCGGTATAGATTTCCTTGTCGATCTTCTTGCCGAGCGTCTTGCCATCGGCGGCGGACAACCCGGCGTCGAGCGCAACAGTGTAGTTCTTGTCCGCTTCGACGTACGGGAAACGCAGGACCTTGCCGTTCCCGTCGAGCGCCCAGCTGCCGGTGACTGCTTCGCCCTTGGGGCCGGTTACGCGCAGCAGCGTGTCGAACGCCTGTGCGCCGGCGAGGTTCTGCGTGAACGTCAGCGCGATCGCGAGCTGGCCCTCGTGCATTTCGGACTTCACGTCTTCGAGCGCGAAGCCGGCGGGCTTTTCCGGCGGTGCCTTGATCGCAGGCTTCGCTGTCGTTGGCGGTGCGGGTGGCGCGGGCGCTTCCGATTTGCCGCAGGCGGCCAGCGCCATGATCAACAACAGCAGGGTGGCGCGCAGCATGGCGCTGCGCGCTGACGGCGAAGACGGTGGCAAGCGTGGCATGGAGTTCCCCAATGATGCGGTTTGCATGGCGATTATAGTCGGCCGTATGTGACTTTCCGCTGGCATGAACGCGGCGGCTTGTGGGCATCCCCATGCGGTTGCTGTGCTCGCGGTTTTCGACGCTTCAATCCTGCAGATAACGCTCAGGCAGACGCGAGTCGAACATGCGCATGAAATGCCGGGTTGCCTGTTGTCGGGCGACAATCGCCTGGCCGCCCGGGCGGTCTGCCGTTCCGCAGAGACTCCAAGAATGGCGGCAACGGCGGCAGCTGTGGCCGGGGCGGTGGCGCCGGCGGCGGAGGCGGGGACAGGGTGGCAGCGCGTACGGAATCTACTCGTATTCCTCCAGTGTCATGTCGAACGGTAACAGCTTCGTCGGCGGAACTGCGGGCTCGGGCGGAAGAGGCGGTCCAAGCGTCGCGGGACCCGGCGCGGGTCAGCATGGACAAAGTGGAATTGTTGCTAATGTGGGCATTTGCATCGCGGCGGGCGCGTGCGACTGAAACTGCAAAAATCATGCAGATGCAGTCCGCTGCCGACTTTCGCGCTGCGCAATTCCTGACACACTGACTCCGCGACAGTTGACAACCGGGCTGGTCGGGCGTGCAATCGCTTTTGCGGGCCCAACTGCCCGCATTGGGGTTGCCACGAGCGGCGCCCACTGGGGCCAAGTCCCTGAGATCTACACCGATCACGCCAGCCTCGAGAGAGGCCCGACGGCGGCGATAATCCCGGGGAGTGACCTGGACATCCGTGTCGTGCCTTGAGAGGACACCGGAACGGGGCAAGAACGCGATACAGAGGTCCGAGATTGGAAACGGCAGAATCCAGCGCGACAAGCGTTGCGGATGGGAGTCCGCGTCCAAGCGCAATGCCGAGCCAGTAAGACGGTGGGAAACATGAGCGCGTCGAGCGGTGCAACGTCGGGTCGCATTCCACGTTCCTTACAGTCGAGGAGGATTCTCATGAAGCTGGTTCTTACACTTGGCGTCGCGGCACTTTGTCTTACCGCTATTCCCGCAAGCGTGTCCGCAGATCAACCGACGCTGTTGCCGCAACCTGCGCCCACTGGATGTGGTCTCCTGCCGGGCGAGGGCGCGCTTACCCTGGCCCTGCTTGGTGCGGTCGGAGAGGAAACCTCCGGACTGGATTTCCAGATGTGGGGCACGATCGTCGACCGCGACGGCATCGTTTGCGCAGTCAGTTTCTCTGGTGCGGATCGCGGCTCACAGTGGCCGGGCAGCCGGGTGATTTCCGCGCAAAAGGCCAATACCGCGAACGCTTTCAGCCTCGATAATCTGGCTCTGTCTACGGCCAACCTTTATTCGGCGGTGCAGCCGGGTGGAAGCCTGTATGGTTTGCAGGCCAGCAATCCAGTCGATACCGGCGTGGCGTACAAGGGACCCTCGGGGCTCTACGGCACGGGTCAGGATCCGATGATCGGTAACAAGATCGGAGGTGTAAATGTATTTGGCGGCGGCTTGGCACTCTATGACGCCACTGGACGAGTTGTGGGCGCTGTGGGCGTCAGTGGCGACACTTCGTGTGCCGATCACATGATCGCCTGGCGGGTGCGCAACGCGTTGCATCTGGATTACCTGTTCGGCAAGGGTGTCTCGGGGGACGCCGACCGGCCGGACAATATCATCTACGACATAACCGACGGTGCGAGTGCCAGCGGGTTCGGCCATCCGACGTGCATCAATACGGGACCCGCGGCGACTCTGCCGGCTGTTCAGTCGGTCAAGTAGCCTCTACGAGGGCAGGCCGCGCGGACCGGACCCGCTCAGCGGACGTCCTCGAAGCAGGGGGGCGCGTGTCGCGCGTACAGCGCGCGGCTGCGGACGGTTATGGCCTGCATGATCAGCAGAAAGCGGCGCGAACGCCGCTTTCCGCCTGCCACTCTCGCAGCTTCCTGCTGCGCCCGATAGTCAAATCGACTTTTCGAATTCCTTGATCTGTTTCTTGGCTTCGTCCCTGGCAATGCCATAACGCTCCTGCAACCGGCCTGCGAGATACTCGCTGCTGCCATCGGCGCGCTGCAGATCGTTGTCCGTGAGCTTGCCCCACTTCTCCTTGAGCTTGCCCGCGAGCTGTTTCCACTGACCCTTGATTCTATCTTCGTTCATGACTGCTCCAGATTGGTCGAACAAATCCAATGAGACCTTGCGCGATCAATCGCGCGAGCTCAGCGCCGAAGAATCGACGTCCCGCACACCCTTGACCGCCTTCGCGAGGGCTATTGATTTCTGTACCTGAGCCTTGCTGTTGACGGTGCCCGACAGAGTGACCAAACCGTTTTTGGTCGTGACACTGATGTCGCCCGATTTGATACCTTCGGTCGTAGCCAGTTCCGCTTTGACCTTGGTCGTGATCCACGTATCGGTAACCGGCTGCTGCGACGACTTCGCACTCATATCCGTGTCTTCTGCGAATGCGGTTGCAAGACTGCCGCACGCCAGTGCGAGTCCGAATGCCATTGCGCATAATTGACGTTTCATGAAGCACCTCGTTCGTGGGAGACGCATCCAAAACAAGACAAGTTGCGTGCCAGCCGCTGCAAATATCAGATTCAAGCAGTTACAGGCGCGGTACGGTTTGTATACCGCTCAAATTGCCTCGCGCGCGCCGCCGGCAAATGCAATTTGCAAGTAGCAACGGTCGCCGCCGGGTTGTCAGCGGCTCGCCAGTTTGCGCAATGGGACACGTGCCGGGCCGTGCAAGGCGCGGATCTTTGCCGCGATCGCGTGCAAAAAAATTCTCCGCTCGATTCGACGCTGCAGCGCTCAACTGACCGGGCGCGTAGGCAACTCGACGACGAAAACCGATCCGCCGCCGGGGCGCGGCTCGTAGGCAAGGCTGCCATGCATGGCGTCGACGAGTTGCTTGGCGATTGACAGACCAAGGCCCGTGGAGGATTCGCCGGAGGTCGGCCGCGCGCTCAGGCGAACGTAGCGCTGGAACAAACGCTTGCGGTCGCTATCATCGATGCCGGGGCCGCGATCGAGCACGCGCACCCGGGCGGTTCCGGGATTGCCCGGCTCGAGCACGACCCGGACCCGGCTGCCCGGCGGCGCAAACTTGATCGCGTTGCTGAGCAGGTTTTCGATCACGTGCTCGACCGCCAGGGGATCTGCGAATGCTTCGACCGGTTCGGCCGGCGGGAACTCGACGCGGATCTTCTTCTCGCTGCCGTACTGGTTGTAAATCTGGACAACGGACGCGAGCAGGTCACGCAGTGCGAATGGCCTGAAGGCGTCGAGCGAGACCGTGCTCGCGGCGGCGTTGCGATTCAGGAAGTCTTCGATGAATGCCAGCGTGCGGTCAGTCGAGTCGATCAGCGCCGCGAGCAAGTCCTGCAGACGCTCTTCGCGCAAGGCCGGTTCCTCGGCCAGCATCTGCACGCTGAAACGAATCGAAGCGAGCGGGCTCTTCAGATCGTGAGCGACCATTGCCGTCAACGTGTCGCAATCGCGCGCCTTGAGGACCAGGCGGTCGCGTGAAAACTTCAGTTCGAGGTGCGTGCGCACGCGCTGCAGCAGCTCCGCTGCGAGGATCGGCTTGCTGAGGAAATCCACCGCGCCGGCCTCGAAGCAGCGCACGAGGGCTTCCTCGTCGGCGGTGCCGGTGACAAAGATGACCGGAACGGCTGCCAGTTCGGGAATCTCGCGGAACTGGCGGCACAATGCGATGCCGTCCATGCCGGGCATCTTCAAGTCGAAGATCGCCAGATCCGGCCTGCGGATCGCGCTGCGCTCAAGTGCCTCTTCGCCGCTGAGCGCTGGCAGTACGTCGTAACCGCGTTCGGTCAGGAGGGTGCTGATCAGTTGCACATTGATGGATTCGTCGTCGACAACCATCACCAACGGAGCGCGACGCTCTTTTCCGGATGGAACCGGTGTATTTCGGCTGGCCATGCTCAGATGTCTGCTCCTGATGATCGTCAATACTGTGCGACAAGTGTTGGAAGCTTGTCGAGTTCGCATTTCGCGGTGAGGGCGTCTATTGGCCTGCACTTCGCTACGTAGCGTAAACCGGCTGTCGGTTCCGGCGCCGCGCGCTCGCAGGCTTGCTCGATCGGCCTCGCCGGAACGTCAGGACCGCCCGCGTGCAACAAGGTGGCGCGCTCGTAGCCTTTGGCGCGCTGGATCACGCAAGCGCAGCGACGACGCCGACGGCGCACGTAGCGAGGCGCTGCCCGGATTCCGGGCGCTGCCGCCCCACGGTCGCGTGCTGCAGCGCGTGGAGCGCGCCGACGTTTGGGACGTGGCGCGCCTGAAAGGGTTTTGGTAAACGAGGGCTGAACAACCCGATCGCCCGCGCATGAACGGGAATCGTGCCCGCTCAAGCGCGGCAACCGGCCGCTGACTCAGCCACTGTGCTTTTCAGTTGTTGACGCCGTGCGCTTGGCCTGTTCGTATGCGGCCTTCGCATCGGCAAGTTCGCGCTCATATGCGGTCTTGGCGCGAGTCTGGCACGCGTCGCGCGCATCGCCCTTGTACTGCTGATCGCACTGTTCGCGCGCAACCTTCAGGTCGCCTTCGGCTTTGGTCTTGGCGACGTCGTAGTTCGCGTCGGCCGTATCGCGGACGTATTCGGCCCGGGCCTTTGCCACATCCTTGTCCGCGTCGTTCGCGGCGGCAGCAACGTCAGCCTGCTTGTCGGCGATCTTCTCGCGCGCGTCCTGCTGTGACTGTTGCAGGTCGCGTGAGGCGCTGGCTACTTCCTTGGCCTGCTTGTCCTTGGCCTGCTGCAGCTTTTCGGCCGCCGCAGCGTCGGCCTTGGCGGCGCTTTGCGCGGCCTGGTCATTCGATTGCTCACTGCACCCGGTAACGGCGCAGACGAAAAGGAGCGGCAACAGCACTGCGGTTCGATGAGTGAAGGTCATGGTCATTCCTCTGTTGAAAAAAGTGTCGGGCCGAACAACGGCCGATGCGCTAGGCCGCCAACGCAACTTTCAGGTTGCGCATTTCATCGTGGCAAAGACGAACCTTCGGCAGATAGAGCGCAATGATCCGGCGCAACTCCGGATCATCGGCGTCGTCGGCTGCCTGCTCGAATGCGATCAGCAGGCGGTCCTCGGCCGCTTCGAGCTGGGCGACGAATGCCACGTCTTCATGAGCGGACAGTTTCGCGCGTACCTCGGCATAGAGTTTGCGGAAGCTTCCGGCGAGTGTTCCTTGTGTAGACGGTTCCACGCCGCGTGCGCGCACGTGTTCCGAAAGTGCGCTGATCATCTTCGTCTTGGCATCGATGAGCGCGCGAAACACGGACTTCAGATGCGGATTCGTAACGCGAGCGACGGCGTCGGTATAGAACGTCTGGCCATCCCGCGTGATCTCGATCAGCTCGTTCAAGGCGACGGCTGGATTCGTCATGGCAGTTCTCCTTGGTGTCGGGGCAAGCCTGCCAGCGGTTGCCAATTGAGTACCCTCAAATTCCGTACCAGTAGCCAAAGCTGCATAAAATGTAGCAATAACAATAAGATATAGTGTTGCGCGGGTGCTTGAGAGCTCGCACAATGCACGAGCGGCCGCAACGTAGCGGGCGCGCTGCACTGCCCGCCGAGCGAGCCCAGCGGTTTCGAGTGCATTCACAAAATCAGCGCCACCAGCAGTTAGAGTGCGGAACAGAAATTCGATGGAGGCCGTGGGCCAATGCAAAATGGATCGAGCGAGCGCGGAAGCATTTTGCTGGTCGACGACGACAAGTCCATCTTGCGCAGCTTTCGCTATTGTCTCGAAGACGCAGGCTATGCGGTTGCGACCGCGCAGACCGGCGAGCAGGCGCGTGTGCGCGCCAACGCGGCCGTCTTCGACTCCTGTTTCCTCGACCTGAATCTTGGCGAGGAGTCCGGTCTGGATCTGTTGCCGCAGTTGCGTGAGATCGCGCCTTGGATGCGCGTCGTGATGGCTACCGCCCAGTCCGACGTGGGCAGCGCGGTCAAGGCGATCCAAGCCGGTGCGGTGGACTATCTGGTCAAGCCGTGCTCACCGGAACAGCTGCGCCTGTCAGCCGAAAAGCAGGTGCACACGCGTCATCTGGAACTGCGCCTCGAACAACTCGAAGCCGACGTCGGCTTGACTGTCCGGGCCGAGATGAAGAGCGGCAATCCGGCGATGAGCGCGGTCGTGCAGATGGCACGGCAAGTTGCCGGGACCGACGCCAACGTGCTCCTTCTCGGCGAATCAGGCACGGGCAAGGGCATGCTTGCGCGCGCGATCCACCAATGGAGCGCGCGGTCGAAAGCCGGATTCGTCACGATCAACTGCCCGTCGCTTTCGCCGGAACTGCTCGAAAGCGAGTTGTTCGGCCATCAGAAAGGCGCGTTCACCGGAGCGACCGAGAGCACCGAGGGGCGCGTCAGCCAGGCCAACGGCGGCACGCTGTTTCTCGATGAGATCGGCGATTTCCCGCTGGCGCTGCAACCGAAGCTGCTGCGCTTCATCCAGGACAAGGAATACGAGCGCGTCGGCGATCCGAAGTCGCGCACGGCAGACGTGCGCATCGTCGCGGCGATGAATCGCAACCTCGAAGAGATGGTCAAGCAGAAGACGTTTCGCGAGGACCTTTATTACCGGCTCAACGTGATCAGTCTGGTGCTGCCGCCGTTGCGCGAACGCGCCGAAGACATCGGGGCGTTGGCTGAAACGTTCCTTGCGCGCTACGTGAAAGCCTATCGGCGGCCGGTCTCGCGGTTCAGCGACGAGGCGATGAAACTGCTCAAGGGCTACGCGTGGCCTGGCAATGTCCGCGAGCTCCAGAATGTCGTCGAACGGGCATCGATCATCTGCGGCGGTTCGGAAGTGCAGGTCAACCACCTGGGTATCGGCGACACGAATGCCGAGCGCGCAACGCGCCCGCGCGCCGGCGACCACCTGAGCATTGCCGATCTGGAACGCGAGCACATCACCGCCGTAATCGCCAACGCGGATTCGCTCGACGAAGCCGCGCGCCTCCTGGGCATCGACGTTTCGACTCTGTATCGCAAGCGCAAGCAGTACGGCATCTAGCCGGAGCGCGGTCGGGTCAAGCTCTCCCTGCGGACGTTCCGGAACGACACATGACGCGTTCTGTCATCTATCTGCTGGCAAGCTGCTTTGCCGCGTCCTCGTGGTTCTTGACCTCAGTCAACGTGTCCGCAGCAAACCGCGCGATATCGGCGTCGTTTGAGTTGCCGGCAATCTTCTCGAGCAGGCTGTCGATCGTCGCCTGGTCGACGGCTATTGCATCGAGATACGCGCGCTCGGCGGACTCCGGCGAATCCGCACTGCGCAGCCTGCGCATGACCTCGCCGTGCGTTGCATCGACTCGCGGCGCGATCGCGTACTTCTTGTCCCTGCAAAGGGCGAGCAACGCCTGATAGTTTTCGTCGTGGTCCGAGGCGATCGTTTGGGCGAAATCACGCACTTGCGGCGACAGCGCTTGTGACGTGGCGGCACGGCTCAGTTCGACTTCTGCCATGTCGCTCGCGGCCATCGTGTCGAGAAATGCCTTGTCCGCATCGCCGATTTCTGCGCAGGATGTTCTCGTGCCCAGGCCAAGGCAGGCGGCAAGAACCATCGTTGTCAGGACTCTGGAGTTCATCGGAGCTTTCGTCCGAGCCGGATTCGCAGGCCGTTTGGAACCGGCCTAGAATCTTCGCAGGCCGCCGGCGACAAGCGAGGCGACGAAAAGTACGAGGAAAATGACGAACAGAATCTTTGCAACACCGGCTGCCGCGCCGGCGATTCCGCCGAAACCCAGCGCAGCCGCGATCAGTGCGACAACCAGAAAGACCAATGCGTAGTGCAGCATGACGTATCTCCGTTGCGTGTGAGGCGGTGACGTTGGCGCAGTGTTGCGCCTGACCAGGAGATATCAATAGATGTGCCACCGATAAGTGAGCGGCAAGTAGCGGATTGATATGGAAAAGCGTGCCTTGGTCCGCCTTCATGTGCGGCAAACTGCACGATGCATATCGACCAGTGGGCATCGTGCACGACAGAGGGCAGGCCGGGCCCGGAGCGAGGAAAGTCGTCAGTGAAGCATGCTGCGCGAATCACTGCGGCCGGCGACGAATGACCTGAAGCCATTCCGAGAATTGCAGGCCGCCAATCCGCTTCACGGCAGCGGTAGATGGCTGCGCCTCAATGTTGCTCGACGTCGCGGTTCTCCGTTTGCCGCTCGTGGCGAGAGCGAGAGCGCTGGTGGCGCTCGCGCACTTCGTTCTCGCGTCTGATTGCGCGCAACGCTTCGAAGTCATCTTCGCTGAGGTCGCGCCAGCCCTGCAGCGCCTGGTGCCGAATCTCGTGCCAGGATTGTTCGCCGTGATACCTGCTCATGAACACTCACCTCCGGTTGGGGCTCGAGCTATGCCGCGAGGTGTGTTCGCAGCCGGGACATCGCCTGTTGGCAGATCGAAAGCTCCGAGTAGTACGATTTCAGGAGTTGCCGCAGCGCCGGTACCCGTGTTCCTTCGAATGCCCGCTCAGTCAGTTTGATCAACTGATCCTCGCCAAACGTCAAGGCGTGCGCCACCGACGCTGGCGCGTCGCCGCGAAAGTGGTGACGCACATCCCTGTAGAGCTTTTCCACCGCCGCCACGATCCCACTGGCGCGCCGGCTGGGAGGCGGGGCCGGCGTCCAGGCTGCCAGGCTCTCGATGAGCCGTTTCTTGACGTCGGCGACGTAAGCGAACGTCTCCCGCACTTCGCGTTCAACCGCGCGCGAACCGATGTCGACAAAAAAGTCGCGGCCGCTCTGCGCGACACGAACGATGTCCTGCAGAGTCTGTTCCGTGTCGATCATTTGGATCCTCCCTTGGATTCGGTTGGCTTCCGTAGGCACAGGCGATCGGGAAGAAAAGCGCTGTCCATGGACTCGTGCTTCGTCCGCCGACTTACCCACCGCGACTACGGCAGGTAGGTCGGTCCGGGCTTGCGCGAGGCAAGGCGCGTAATCGGGAAGCGGCGCGCGACCGGCAATTCGGCGCCGCCAGCGACGGCCGCTGAATGGAACGCGGCCAGCCATTGACGCAGGCGATTGCGACGCGCCAGCCGAGCTGCCAGCGCAGCGGCTTCTTCCGCTCGAATCGTTTCTGCCATTTCCCAGAGTGTCGACATGCTCGAGCCTGTATTTGGATTGCGGGAGTCTCGAGCAAACATGGCAACGAGCGTGCCACCGGCCACGTGGCGGAAACACTCGATACAACCGGCAGTTGATCGTGCAATTTGCGGTGTCGATATTCCAGCGCGTTGCAAATACCGTTTCGCGTTACGCAACTCGAGGAAGAAAGGCCTGCCCGGGGCGGCACGTCGTCTTGACTGAAATCGGGATCGACTCAAACGCGCATGGCAGATCGTCGGCGGAGAATCCGGACGGCCGCAAGAACAACCTCGCGCGACGCGGCAGCCCGGCAGCCGGGAATGTCTACGACCGGTAGTCGCTCAGAACGCCGTGCTGGCGGTCAGCACCAATCGGTTGCTGTGGCTATCGAAGAGCAGATGCTTGAGGCTGGGATCGCCGACATATTGGGTGAGCCCGAACACGAACCGTCCAACCCGGTGTGAAACGCCGACATGCGCATACCAGTAGTTGAAGCGGCTGATGGCGACGCGTCCGTATCCGAGTTCGCCACTCGTGGTCGGCGAGAATGGTTGCTGCAGCCACGCCTCAGTCGTGCGCGTGATGACGGGCGAGCCGAGCCCTTCGGGACTCCACGAATACGATGCTCCGAAGCGATCGAAGAATTCTACGGCAGCCGTCCCCTCAGTCCAGTCGCGTGTGTCGGGACCTGGAAACTCGTAGCGAGAGACCAGCACGCGTGCGCGGCAATGCGGACCGCAGCCGAAGTCCGCGCCAGCATAGAAATCGAGCTGGACGTGATCCGGAACGTCCTGGTAGTACAGCCATTGCCGGTCGATCCTGACGGCGGAAGCGCCGACGATGAAGTTGTCGGCAAATCGGCCCTCGACGCCGCCCTGGAGAGCCGGTCCGGAATCGAGCAGCGAAACACCGCGATAGATGTAGTCGGTGCCGATACTGGCATAGCCGCTCCAGTCCATGGCCGCGGCGGGCACGGTCCAGATTACGGCAAGCGCCGCCACGACCGACACAGTCTTCGCCATCCAGCCGTTCCGAGTAGCGCACGCGCGGTGCGGCGAAGAAGCCTAACCTTGGGGCTGATTTAGCGCAATGTCACGGCGTCCGATAGCACGGTTTCGGCCGACAGGTGTTCATGCGCCGTCAATAATGTTCGTACCTGTTGCGGATCGAGCCGCTTCAGCGCGCGCGCCAGCGCGACGACGCCGCTGACGTGCGCAGCGGCAAGCGAACTGCCGCTCGCATAGTCGTAACGGCCCCCTGGGAAAGTCGTGAGCACATCGGTGCCCGGGGCGCGAATCCGTGCCGAGCCCATGCGTGCGTCGGCGTCGCTAATGCCAACGACGATGACGGAAGGCACGGACGCCGGGAATCCATGCGCAAGGTCGCCTGGCGGAGGAGAGGCGACGACGACGCAGATCGCGCGCGTCTCGGCGGCTGCCAGCAACCGCGCGAGCAGCGCATCCTCGGGACCCGCGAGGCTGAGGTTGATGACATCGACTGTGCTCGTGATGGCAAAGTCGAGTGCCTGTGCGAGGCTGTAGCTGTCGCAGCTGGCCGGCGAGTTCGCGTTGCCATCGCCCCAGCACGCGTGAAGGTCGAGCAGTTCCGCGTCGGGTGCCACGCCGACGATTCCGGCGCCATTGTCGCCGCGCGCCGCGATAATGCCGGCGACTTCCGTTCCGTGGGGCGCCGCAATGGTGCCGCTGGCGAAGTCACGGCGGGTCTGCACGGCGCCGTAGAGATCGGGATGGGTCGCATCGACGCCCGAATCGATGACTGCGATGCGCACGCCGCGTCCGCGCGATAGCGCGTGGGCGCGATCGATATCCAGGTCATCGAGCGAGTGTTGCAGTGAGCGGTATGACTTGCCGGTCGCGGTGAGCGTGTGGAACCGGCTCATCGGCTCGGCGCTGTCGACACGCGGATCCTGCGCCAGGCGCGTGGCGAGCGCGACGACGTCGACGCCGGGCGCGACCGTATAGACCTCGCAATGAACACTGAGCGAACGCATTGGCCAGCCATTGACGCGCACCAGACCGTATTCCCGCGCCAAGGCGTCGAGAACCGGCTCGACGTTCGCTCCGGGCCCGTAGTCGTGCGGCCGGTGGTAGCGTTCGATCGCGTCACCGTGCATCTGATCGACAGCGTCGTAGTGCAGGGTGACCAGGATGCGCTCGCCTTCGGCCTCGGCGGCTAGCGCGCTGCCTGGCGTGACGACGCAGACAGCGGCGATCAGGCTGCACAGCAGCAGCAGGCTTCGCAGGCTACGCGTCATGATTGCGGCTCAGCGTGGAACCTGTGCGACGAAACGCAGGCGCGGATCGGCGCTCAGGCGCGCGATAATCTCTTGCGCGCGCGCGTGCGGCACGGCGAGCGTCGCCACGCCATGTTCGGATGGCCCGTTGAGCACGCGCACCTGCTCATCTCCGGCGAGTTGCATCAACGCGGCCGCATCGACTCCGGCAGCGACATTGACGCGGACAAGGTCGGCATCGGCCGCTACCGGCTCGACCGCCGCTTTCGCCGTCAGCGTCTGATAGGGACCAACCCGGGTGCCGGCATAAAACGTCGCGGCGCCCAACGTGACTATCGCCGAGGCCGCGACCGCGAGCCAGCGTGCCGTCATCGGCATATAGGCGATCGCGCGGCTCGGACCCATCTGCGCGCGCAGGCGCTGCAGGTTCGAACCCATGTCAGAGGCCAGAGTCGGTTCGTCGATCAGCGCCTCGCGCAGCGCATGCAGTTCACGCCGTTGCCGATTCGCTTCGAGGTCGGTGGCGAGCAGGGCGCGCACGCGTTCGCGTTCGATGTCGTTCAATGTGCCGTTCTCGTGCCATGGCAACAGTTGGCGCACTGCATCGCGGGTATCAAGTGTATTCATGGCATCAGTCCCCCAGCAGATGGCCCAGCAATGGGCGCAGTTTGGCGCGTGCGTGGAACATGCGTGATTTCACCGTGCCCACCGGGCAACCCAGGATCTGCGCAATTTCCTCGTACGAGCGGTTGAAATGGAATGTCAGGTCGACTACGGCGCGATGGTCCGGCGGCAGGCACGCGATAGCCTGGCGAATCTCTGCGTGCATTGCATCGCGGTCGACGGTTTCCGGCATTTGCAGTTCGATTTCCGGTACGTCGTCGATCGCTTCGGCGTTGTGGCGACCGTCGCGCGCCAGCGCCTTGAGCGATTTGCGATAAGCGATGCCGAATATCCAGGTCGATACTTGCGCGGCCGCGCGATACTCGCTGGCGCGGCGCCATACCACCATCATCGTTTCGTTGATGACGTCTCCGACCAGATGGATGCGGCCGGTGACGCGCAGGCTGAAGCGGAACAGGCGCTCGTAATAGCGCCGATAGAGCCGTTCGAACGCCTCACGATCCCCGCGCACCACGGCGGCGAGGCAAGCGGCATCGTCTGCAGCCTCGGCGTTGTCGGGCGCAGTATTGGGGCGAAACCGGTCGTTCGGTGACTGCATAGAGACTTCAGCTCGCAAGGTGGCCCCTGTTCGGGCAACAGTTAGCCTGCTGTCTGAGTTCCTCGAGAAGGAAGATTGGTTCAATGATAGACCTCTTGTCGCGCCGGCCCGCACCCGAAGGGTAGTTCCCGGTTCCAAGCTTGTCCTAACAAAGAGTCGATGAATCGCTTGCATGCTATTGGTTTATAAATAAAAAGAGGGAAGAAGACCGCGGGGCGCGAGCTGCGCCCACGCGGTCTGCCGTTCACCCGTTAATGCTGCGGGCGAGTACAGGCAACGTCGTACTGGGACACGCTCTTCGGATTGACCGAGTTCTGCGGCTGCTCGCCGGCATACTTGGTCCCGGCAGTACCGTCCGGATTGAACGCCGATCCCGGCGCCGAGATCGAGTGGCCGGGCTGGTTCGGCGTATCTTCACAGCTGGCATTTGGCTGCCCGGTGGTGGAGCGCGCGGTCCGCGTGGATTGGGCCGTTGTTGTGGTCGGCTTAGTGGCGGCCGTGGCCTGCGTTGTCGTGCCGGCGCGCGTCGTCATGCCGCTCGACTGCATCGCGCCTCCCGCCCGCATCGTGCCTGCCGAATGCGTGGTATCCGCTCGCATCGTGCCGGCAGTGTTATGGTCGCGCGCTCCGCCCCCCGCGAAGGCGGCGGCGGAAACAAGCGACAGCGTGCACGTCGCCAGCAATGTCGTGATGGATTTCAGCTTCTGAGTACTCATAGCGATCTCCTTGCAGATATACATGTACATATTTTTACTGTTCTGATCGTCAACACGATGCCGTACCGGTTTCTCGGCATCGCTGGCGCCAGGCAATGATCAACTCCCAGGGTCCTGCCTGGTACCCTTCTGGAGTCCCGAGTCCGCACAGTGCACAGACTCGGCTTGCACGAATCGAACGCTCAATCCATCGATTCGCCTTTCGGCGCATCCTTGCTTTAGGTAATTGCCCGGAAACGGTTCAGATGTTCACTTGGCGGCATATCCCATACACCAGCCGTTCACATTGACGGCATTGCCGGGATACAACTGGCAAGGCGCGTATTGCCCACCCGAGCCGGCCTGAAAGAACTTGCAGTTCGCACAGCGCTGGTCCGGCGTGTGCTTGGGAAACTTGCGGGCGTCGACCGTGCCGGTGTCTTCGGTGTAGTTGAGTGACGCAGCGGCCGGAT
>DASSGP010000381.1:0-4957 GCA_035693405.1 Rudaea sp.
GCTTGGCCAGTTGCACCGCCTGCTTGACCGCTCTTTCCGAGAGTCTGGAACCGTCGGTCGGTACAAGAATGTGCTTGAACATGGCGACTGTCTCCTGAGGCGACATGGATCGCGATTCGGCCATAGCCTCAGGTTATGCCAACGCAATCGGAACGCTTTGACCCAGGTCAAGTCAGGGCAATTTGGCGTAGGGTGGGCCTTGGCCCACCGGCTCTTTGGCGTTTGAAGAGCAACGGTGGGCCAAGGCCCAACCTACGCGATGCGTCGCTGGCGAACCGGCACCGAGTGTTGGATTGCCGCTGGCGCGAGCTGCGCGATGACCGGCGCGTCACCGAACCACGCCAGCGTCTGCGCGAACGCCGCTACTTCGCCGACGATCAGCAGCGACGGTGAGCGCAGTCCCTGCATCCGGGCGAGGTCCGCCAGTCCGTCGAGCGTTGAAACGATCACGCGCTGATTGGCTCGCGTGCCGTTCTCGATGATTGCAACCGGAGTAGTGGCCGCGCGGCCGGCAGCGAGAAGCCGCTCACGCAGCGCACCCAGGTGCGCCACTCCCATGTACACGGCCAGTGTCTGCCGCGGCGCGGCGAGTGCGTTCCAGTCCAGCGCGTCCAGCGATTCCTTGCAATGTGCCGTCACGAACTGCACGGAGTGGGCATGCTCGCGATGCGTCAGCGGCACGCCGGAATAGGCGGCGCAGGCCAACGCCGCGGTGACACCGGGAACGACTTCATAGGCGATGCCGTGGCTGCGCAGGAATTCGAGCTCCTCGCCGCCACGGCCGAACACGAACGGATCGCCGCCCTTGAGCCGGACGACGCGACGTCCTGCCCGTGCGTGCTGCAGCAGCAGGGCATGGATCTGCTCTTGTGTCGCATGATGATTGCCGGCCTCCTTGCCGACCTCGATGCGCTGCGCATCGCGGCGCGCGAGATCGAGCACTTCGGCGCTGACGAGTCGATCGTGGAGAATGACCTCGGCTTCGTTGAGCACGCGCAGTGCGCGCAACGTCAGCAGGCCAGGATCTCCGGGGCCTGCGCCGACCAGGGCCACATGGCCGCTCTGCGGTTGTTCGGGCCGGCGCAAGCTGCGCCGCAATTCGGTCTCGGCCGCCGCGCCTTTGCCTGCTCGAAGCAATTGCCAGATCGGTCCGCCGAGCACGCGATCGTAGAAGCGCCGTCGTGCGTTGACATCTCGATGACGAAAGCGAATCGCGCGGCGCGACTTTTCGAGCAGGGTCGCGAGCGGACCGACAGCGTGATCGAGAACCAGTTCGACGCGCTCACGGATCCAGCGGGCAAGCATCGGCGCGTTGCCGCCGGACGAAATCGCCACTTGCACCGGCGCGCGCTCGATCACGGCCGGCACGTGGAAACTCGACAACTCGGCGTTGTCGACGACGTTGATCAGGATACGCCGCGCGGCCGCATCACCGGCGACGCGGCTATTGACGTCGATGGCGTCGGTCGCGGCGATGACCAGCCAGGTCTCATCGAGCCAGTTGGACTGATAGTGACCCTGCAGGTGCGTGATCCTGCCGAGACGTGCCCATTCACTCAGTCGCTCATTCAGCGCCGGCGCGCCGACCCGCACGCGGGCGCCGGTGCCCAGAAGCGCCTCGCATTTGCGCGCCGCTACGTCGCCTCCGCCAACGACGAGCACGGAGCGATCGGTCAGGTTGGCGAACAGTGGATACAGCTTCATTGCAGGCGCTATGCCGGATGGTAGCGACGAGACTATGCGCTTGCGCAAAGGTGGACAAATAACTTTTGGTCAAGGCGATATGTGCCAGGGTAATTCACGAGTGCAGGATCGTTCATCGACAGTCATGCTCGTGCGCTCTATCTGAACCTCGTCCAGAGGGAAACCGTTCGCGCGGGCTTTGAAAGGCGCCACCAGCCGGGCCGATTGTCTGGACGGCCAAACCGGGCCGCGATATGCTGCAACGCAACTGGCTTTCCGGATCAGGGTTGTCTCAATGCCTCCAGTTCGCAAACGGTGTCGTTGTTGACGGTTCGTGCTGTCTGAACTGACCCGACACTCATTTGCGAAGACGACCATGACCCTGACCCAGCTGCGCTACTTCATCGCCATCGCCGACTCCGGCCTCAACATCACGACCGCTGCCGAGCGCGTCCATGCCACGCAGCCCGGTGTCAGCAAGCAACTCAAGCAACTCGAAGACGAACTCGGGTTCCAGTTGTTCTCGCGCAAAGGCAAGAGCCTGCACGCGATCACGCCGTCCGGCCTGCAGGTTCTCGAGCGCGCACGCGTCATCATCTCCGAAGCGGCGAACATCCGCTCGATCGCGGCGGACCTGCGCGGCGAGGAAGCCGGCGATCTCGTCATCGCCACCACGCACACGCAGGCGCGGTTCGTGCTGCCCGAGGCGATTGCCGCATTGACGCGGCGCTATCCCGGAGTCGACGTGCATCTGCGCGCGCAGGGCGATGCCCAGGTCATGGAGGTATTCGAACGCGGCGAGGTCGACCTGGCGATTGTCAGCACCAGCGACGCGGCGCCGGAGGGTGGCCTCGCGGTTCCGTTGTTTACCTGGCGTCGCGCGGTCATTGCGCCGCGAAACCATCCTCTGGCGGCCTTGAACCGGCAGCTGACTCTAGCCGATCTCGCGCGCCATCCTCTCGTGAGCTACGAGTCTTCGCTGCGGCCCGAATCATCGTTGCGCCAGGCGTTCTCGGCTGTCGGCGAGACGCCGCACTTCGCCTTTACCTCGCGCGATGCAGACCTCATCAAGACCTACGCGCGCGCCGGCCTTGGCGTCGGCATCCTGGCGGAAATGGCCATGTTGGCCGAGGACGCGCGCGATCTGCAGGAACTCGATGCTGCAGATCTGTTCGCGCCGTGCACGACCTGGCTGATTCTGCGCCGGGATCGCGTTCCGCGCACTTACGCGATGGCGCTGGTCGAACTGATCGCGCCGCAACTCGATCGCCGCGATCTGCAGCGCGCATTGGGAGGAGAGATTCCGGCACAGTGGCCGACGCCGCCGAAGTGGCGCGAGCGCGGTTCCGCAGAAAGCCGCGCGGTGGCCTAGACGAACGTTGCCCGGCTACGCTCGGGAATACTCGCTTGCGTTCGCTCAATAACTGAAATGCAGACCGCACTCGCGTTTCAGACCGAAAAAGCGTGTGTCTTCCTCGCGCATTCCCGGCTCCCAGGGACGCGTCGTATGGACGTCGCCGATCGAGATGTAGCCACGTTCCCATAGCGGGTGATAGGGCAGGCGATTGTCCTGCAGATACTTCCACACGTCGCGGTCGGTCCAGTCGGCAACCGGGTGGAATTTCCAGCGGCCATCGCGCAGTTCGAGAAAATCGATCGAACCGCGCTCCTTGGTCTGAGTGCGGCGCAAGCCCGCAATCCAGGTACGCGCTCCGATCTCGGTCAGTGCGCGCTGCATCGGCTCGACCTTGCGCAGGCGGTTGTAGTGTTCCAGCCCATCGAGGCCCTGTTCCCACAGGCGGCCGAGCCGCGCCTCCATCCATGCCACGCCAATGGCCGGACGGTAGACCTTCAGGTTCAGGCCAAGTCTTTCGGTCAGGTCGTCGGCGAAACGGTAAGTCTCCGGAAAGAGATAGCCAGTGTCGATCAGGATGACCGGAATATCCGGCTGCGAGCGCGTCACCAGATGCAGCACCGCAGCCGATTGCGCGCCAAAACTCGACGACAGCGCGTGCTGGTCCGGCAGCGTCGCTACGGCCCAGGCAACGCGGTCGCCGGCGCTTTGCGTCTGCAGCCAGGTATTGAGATCGTTGAGTGCACGGTCGTCTTCCGCCGCGCTGATCAAATCGGGGGGCGTCACGTTCTTGTCTCCAGGGTGATGGGTATTGCGGCACGCGCTGCGGCGACCACGCCGCTGCGCAACAGGAAATCGCCGAAGGCCTCGCCGTTCGCGCGCTCTGCCGCGTAGCGCACGAACAAAGGCTCAAGAACGCCGAGGATCTCGGCTTCGTCGATGTTTTCTCGATGCAGAGTGTTCAGGCGTTGGCCGCGCGCGTCCGCGCCCAGCATCAGGTTGTAGCGGCCCGGCGCCTTGCCGACCAGCGCGATCTCGCCGAGGTAGGGACGCGAGCAGCCGTTCGGGCAGCCCGAAATGCGCAAACCGATCTGTGCGTCGCGCAGGCCGGTCCGATCCAGCAACAATTCCACTTTGTTCAGAAGTTCTGGAAGATACCGTTCCGCCTCTGCCATCGCCTGACTGCAGGTCGGCAGGGCAACGCAGGCCAGTGCGTGCAGGCGCAGGGGCGAGGCCGTGCGGTACGTGTCGAGTCCATGCGTCACGACCAGCGCTTCGACTTGCGCACGTTCCGTGCGCCCGATGTTCGCGATTACGAGGTTCTGGTTCGGGGTCAGGCGGAATTCGCCGCGATGGACGCGGGCGATCTCGCGCAGCCCCTTCAAGTGCGGTGCGCCGGGACGATCGGCGATGCGGCCGGACTCGATGCGCAGCGTCAGATGGTGACGCCCGTCTTCACCCTCGGTCCAGCCGAAGCGATCGCCGTTGTGGTCGAAAGCGAACGCGCGAGCGGGCGCGAACTTGAATCCCGAGCGCCGCTCGACTTCGCCCTTGAACCACTCGAGCCCGCGGTCGTCGATCGTGTACTTGAGCCGCGCATGCTTGCGCTCGGTCCGGTCGCCGAAGTCGCGCTGCGTCGTCACGATCGCCTCGGCGGCGGCAATGACCTGGTCGGCTGAAATGAAGCCGAGCAAATCGGCCAGACGCGGGTAGGTCTTCGCATCGCCATGGGTTGCGCCGAGGCCGCCGCCAGCGACGACATTGAAACCAGCCAGCACACCGTCTTCCAGTATGGCGATGAAGCCGATGTCGTTCGCGAACACATCGACGTCGTTGACCGGCGGCACCGCGAACGCGATCTTGAATTTGCGCGGCAGGTAGGTCGGACCGTATATCGGCTCGTTCTCCTCGCCGCTGCCG
>DASSGP010000382.1:0-5646 GCA_035693405.1 Rudaea sp.
CCCTCGTCGGCAGCGCGCGGATGTTCGGTCATAATGGGAACTCAGGGGCGAGGATCCGGGACGATGGACACGATAACAAAGCCGCTGGCGGAGCGGGAACTGCGCGCCGCGACGCTGTGCCAGACCCTGCATTGGCTGGCGAGCGGCCGCGTCAGCGCCGGCGAGTTATGCGACACCTATCTCGCCGCGATCGCGCGTGAAAACCCGCGCCTCAATGCCTACGTCGGAACGAACCCGCACGCGGCCGACGAAGCGCGGGCAACGCAGACACGTCGCACGAGCGGTCCGTGCGGACGGCTCGACGGCGTGCCCGTCTCGATCAAAGACAACCTCGATGTCGCCGGCTTGTCGACGCGCAGCGGCATGCCGGCAACGCCGGCGCCCGCGGCCCGCGACGCCCACGTCGTCGAACGACTGCGCCATGCCGGCGCGGTGATTCTCGGCAAGACCCATGTGCCGGAAGGCAGCCTGAATGCATCGAGCGCTAACCCGCATACCGGCGCCGCGCACAATCCATGGCGGCAGGGCTACCAGGCTGGAGGATCCTCCGGCGGGGCGGCGGCGGCGGTTGCTGCCGGTCTGTGCACGGTCGCGATCGGCACCGACAGTCTCGGCTCGATCCGCATCCCGGCAAGCTATTGCGGCGTCTGCGCGCTGAAGCCGACGCATGGCGAAATTTCCACGCATGGGATGGTGCCTGCCGCACGGCGCCTGGATTGCATCGGGCTGATTGCGCGCGGCGTGGACGATCTCGGCGTGCTGCTGCACCTGCTGGCCGGCTATGACGGCGACGATCCGCGCTCACGCCAGCGCCATGTCGATCTCGCCTTGCCCGACTGGGAACCGGGCAAATTGCGCGCCGGTGTCCTTGGCGACCTGACCGTTTTCGGCACGGAACCCGCCGTCGCGGCCGCTTTCGCCCAGGCGATGGACACGCTGAAACCCGAACTCGGCCAATGCCGCATTGTGGATTTTGGCGACTTCCCGATGCAGCGCGCGCGCCGCGCGGCGTTCTTCCTCATCGAAGCCGAGATGCTCGTCACGCACGCCGCTGCGCTGGCCGATGGCCAACATCCCGTCTCGCCGCAACTCGATCAGCTTCTTGCCTATGCGCGCGGACGCTCGGCTGCCGACTACGCCAGAGCCGATCGCATGCTCGACGCGGCCGTGGTTGCCTCTCGACGCCTGTTCGCCGAGATCGACGTGCTGGTCACGCCGACCACGCCGCAGGCAGCATTCGAGCTTGACGCTCCGCTGCCGGACAACCAGGGCGACTTCACCTGCTTCGCGAATTTCTCCGGCTGTCCCGCCGTGACGGTCCCGATGGGCCTGACCGCAGACGGATTGCCGGTTGGACTGCAGTTCCTCGGTCCGCCCGGCTCGGACCTGCGTCTGCTCGAACTCGCCCAGGTATGCGCCGCAGCACTCGACGCGACGCCCGCGTATCCGATCGGGTAACCAGATGCCCCAAGCCGATTTCCGCTTCCCGCTGACCGAAGCGGATGCGCTCCTCTCCCCTCTCCCGCTGGCGGGAGAGGGCAGGGTGAGGGTGGCGCCCGAAGCGGCGCAGACACAGCAGGCCTGGACGACCTTTGATCTGCCCGGCGCCGACGTGCGTCTGACCCAGTTCTGTGACGCCGACGTTGCGCAGGAATGGTTCAAGCGCGTGCACAACGAGGTGGTCTGGGAACGCCATCGCCTGCGCCTGTTTGGCCGCGAAGTCGACTCGCCGCGGCTGTCGTGCTGGATCGGTGACGCCGATGCGGTCTACACGTACTCGGGCACGCGCTTCACGCCGCGCCCGTGGACGCCTGTCTGCACCGAATTGCGCGATGAGATTTCTGCACTTTGCGGCGAAAGATACAATTCCGTATTGTGCAATCTTTACCGCGACGGACGCGATTCGATGGGTTGGCACAGCGACGACGAGACCGAACTCGGGTCACAACCGGTCATCGCCTCGCTCAGTCTCGGCGCGCCGCGGCGCTTTCGACTGCGGCATCGGCGCGATCCCGCGCAACGGCTCGAACTCGACCTTGCGTCCGGCAGCCTGCTGCTGATGGCGGGCATGACCCAGCGCAACTACCGGCACGATCTGCCGAAGAGTGCGCGCGTCGTCGAGCCCAGGATCAACCTGACGTTTCGAAGGATCTTCGCTGGCGCGCTGAACGCTTCCACGGACGCTGCTGCATGAAAGAGCCCGCCAGCAAGCGCATGGCATTCGTCGTCGAGATCGCGCGGCGCCTGCATCAGTACGGCACGGCCGCGGCGCGGCTCGAAGATGCGATCGACAGCGTCAGCGCTCGCCTGCAGCTGAATTGCCACGCGCTCTCGACGCCGACGTCGATCGTGTTCTCGTTCACCGAGCGCGCCAGTGGTGACGCTCTGGCCGAGTTGACCCAGGTGATCCGCGTGTCGCCCGGGCATGACGACCTTGCCAACCTGTGCGCCGTGGACGAGATTGCCGAGTGCGTGACCAACGGCGTGATCGACATCGACGAAGGCTTCCGCCGGCTGCACGAAATCCGCGATCGGCCGAGTGCACAGCGTCACGCGCTCGAAATCGTTGCCTACGGCATCGCCGCCGCGGCGGTGGCTGCGATCCTGAACTGCTCGTGGGTCGATCTCGCCACTGCGTTTGGCATCGGGGTGATCGTCGGCGTTGTTGCCGCGATCTGCGAACCCCGGCCGCAGCTGCGGCCGAGCGTGGAGGCGCTGTCGGCGATGATCGCGACGTTCATCGCGATTCTGGTCGACGTCTACGTTGCGCCACTGACGTTGCGGTCGGTCGTGCTCGCCAGCCTTATCGCGTTGCTGCCCGGCCTGGAACTGACTACGGCCGTGCGCGAATTATCGACTCAGCATCTGGTGTCCGGCGTGGCGCGCCTCGGTGGTGCGATCGCCACCCTGATCAAGCTCGCTTTCGGAACGGTCGTCGCGAGCCAGATTTGCCGCGGGCTGCATCTGGAACCGGTAACTGCGGCACTGGAACCGATTCCGCTCTGGGCGCAGTGGATTGCGCTGGCGTTCGGCTGCTTTTCGTTCGCGGTACTGTTTCGCAGCGCGCGCCGCGACGTTCCGCTTGCCATGGGCGCGACTGCGCTCGGTTACCTGATCACTTACTACGGCGGCAAGGAGTTCAACCCGCAATTCGGGGTCTTCCTGGCCGGAATGACGATGGCTGCCCTGGGCAATGTCTACGCGCGCATCTATCGCCGGCCTGGGGCGCTGGTCCGCATCCCTGGCATCATCCTGCTCGTGCCGGGCAGTGTCGGTTTTCTGAGTCTCTCGCAGATCGCGCAGCGCGACGTGTTTCTCGGCGTCAACAGCGCAATCACGCTGCTCACGATCCTGATATTGCTCGTAGCCGGGCTGCTTTTCGGCGATCTGCTGGTCCCGCCGCGGCGCGCGCTCTAGGCATCATGCAAGCCGTCTGCACGTATCAGCGATATGCAATAAAAAACTCCGGTATCGAATCCGGCCGATGGAATCGCTCTCGAGCGTGCGTTGTGTCGCATTTTGCACGCGTGAAATGGCAAAACGGGTTCGTTGGGCTTCGTCAAGTCTTGCGCAGGTAACGCCCCCGGGGCTACCTTAGTCGATGAAATTCGTCCGGGCTCAGTGGCAGCCGCCGCATCCATCGCGTGTGCGCTGCACATGGCGCATCGGAGTATGGTCCACGCATCTGGCGCAGGGGTTGTAACGTGGGATTGCTCGACGAACTCGAACAGGAAGCCCAGCGGCGCAAGGCGACTGCCGACGACGCCGGCAAGCGCAAGGCCGAGCGCGAGGAGACCTTCCATACCCAGATCGAGCCGGGCCTGGGGGCGCTGTACGAATATCTGCAGAAGCTCACCGCGAGCCTGAAGATACTCAAGCCGAAAAAACAGCAGCGCTACGCCCTCAATGGGTACGGCGAGGTCGTCGGTTATATCGAACACGATTACGACCTGAAGATCAGCGCGCAGCCCGGCAACAAGGAAATCAAGCTCTCGTTCCCGTGCGCGATCGCGGGCGAGGAATGCCCGACGATCGAAGTGCAGGGCGCCAGCAAGGTCAAGACAGTTGCCGGTGCGTTCCAGCGCTACCACTTCGGCGGCATGCTTGATCCGAAGAAAGACGCCAGCGGCGAGATTGTGTCGGCGCGATTCAATGCCAAGGGACGCATCACGATGAGCGCGACGTTCAGCGGCGACGCCGATTCCGCGGTCGTGAAAATGACGTTCACGAATTTCGATGGACTCGGCACAGTCGCCAAGACCGCGACCGGCGCCCAGCTCAACGACGAACTGTTCGACGACATCGGCCGCTTCCTGACGCGCGAGCCGAACACCCTGCTGAACGAGGCGCTGCCCGATGCGTACCGCCTGCAACTGCGTACGAAGGTGCAGCAGGATCAGATCAAGCGGCGCTGGGAAAACAAGATCAACGAGCAACAGCAGGACGAACTTGCGCAGATCAAGCGCGAGCAAAGCATCACGGGCCGCTTGGCCAAGCTCGTGACGAAAGAAGACAAGCCGCCGGCCACCGACGGCGGCGCGTCCGCGTCGTGGTTCGGCAAGCTCAAGGGCCTGGTCGGGAAGTAGAAGCCGGCGGTCCGCGACACCGCAGGCTGGGCCGAACGACGCGAAGCCCGGCTCCTGGTTCGCTCGTTCACACCCGCGACGGCTTCGCCGTACTCAGCGAAGCCTACGCGAATAGCTTCAAAACGTCCGCGCGGCTCAGCTGCCGCGCCTCCGCGTCGCGACGCCCGCGGTATTCGAATGTTCCTGCCGCGATGCCGCGCTCGGATACGACGATGCGATGTGGAATGCCGATCAGTTCGATGTCGGCAAACATCGCACCGGGACGCAAGCCACGATCGTCCAGCACCGTCTCGACCCCGGCCGCGACGAGTTCGGCGTAGAGCTCCTCTGCCGTCTGCGTGACGTTCGCGTCATTCTTCGGGTTGATCATGCACACTGCCACGCGCCACGGCGCCACGGCCTCGGGCCAGATGATGCCGGCATCATCGTGGGATTGCTCGATGATCGCGCCGACGATGCGGCTGACGCCGATGCCGTAGCAGCCGGCGGTCGGAATCAGTTCCTTCCCGGCCTCGTCGAGCACGCTGACACCCATGGCCTTTGTGTACAAAGGACCATTCTGGAAAATGTGGCCAACCTCGATGCCACGCATCAGCTTCAGCATGCCGTTGCCGTCGGGGCTTGGATCGCCGTCTACTACGTTGCGCAGGTCCGCGCTCTCGGGCTCGGCCGCATCGCGGCCCCAGTTCACGCCGGTCAGATGGAAGCCGGCCTCGTTCGCGCCGCAAACGAAATCGGCAAGCACCGCAGCGGCATGATCGGCAACGACCGGCACCTTGTTGCCGGTCGGGCCGAGAAAGCCCGGTTCGCAGCCGAACGCCTCTCGGATCTCGGCATCGTTCGCCAGCATCAGCGGCGCGGCGATGCGCGGGTGCTTGCCGGCCTTGACCGCATTGAGCGCGTGATCGCCACGCAGCGCCACTGCGACCAGGCCGCCATCGCGGCCCTTGACCACGATCAGCTTGACCGTCGTCTCGAGCGGAATATTCAGCAGCGCGGCGACATCCTCGCAGGTCTTCTGCGTCGGCGTGGCTACCTTCTGCACCGTTGCCTTCGCCGC
>DASSGP010000383.1:0-7316 GCA_035693405.1 Rudaea sp.
ACCTTGGCGATCGTACGCATGGCGCTCTGGCGCGCCGCAAGCTGCACGTCCTCGATGTCCTTGACCAGATCGCTCAGGTCGTCCTTGGCGCGGCGGATGCTGCTGGAGAACGAGCGCGAAAGGTTCGCGGCGGGTTTGCCCAGATCAATCCGCCTGACTTCGCGGTTGAGTTCGTCGACGCGCCTGATCAGGTCGTCGAGCTCCTTGCGTCCGGGAATGCCGAGCTTGCCGAGCGCGCGCGAGACGCGGTTTTCAAAGACCTGCTCGAGCTTGTCCCAGGTTTCCTGCGTGCGTTCCCGCACCTGGGAAACACCGGTTTCCACGGCGCCGCGAACTTCGCCGACCGTGCCAGTGGCGATCTTGCGCGTTTTCTGCTCCAAGCTCGACCCCTCCTTCATCAGTGTCTCGAACAATTTGCCGCCCTCTCCCTGCGCCTTGGCAAACGCGCCCAGACCGGCGAGCCAGATCTGTTGCGCCGACTCCATGATCGACTTGCCGGCGACCTTGCCGGAATCCTCGGTCCTGGCCCCGGGTTTCGATTTCAGCTTGGCTTTCGCCATGACGTTCCCCTCTTCGGTGGGCTGAGCGCCGACTATAGGCGGCGCGGATAGTATATTTACACCAGTGGCCTGCAACACCCAAATTGAGACCGGCTCGCTCGATCTCGACCGCCAATCCGGCGTTGCGTCGGGCAGGAGCCCAAGTGCCTCGGAGGCCATGGATGGCCGACAGAGGCCTCGTCGCAGCCATAGTCCCGCTATGGCCGCTCCTCGCGTCTTGGCTTGGCGGCCGATCTCTTCTCGATCCTAGTCTCCCTTTGAGTGTTGCAGGCCACTCACGCACCCTGAGCATGTGCCGCCAATTTACTTGAAATGCTGATCCAGGTGGCGCTCGATCTCGCGCTCGATCGCCGGCTTGAGCATGCCGAGCAGGAAGCCGAGTTCGGCCGTGACATGGATATCGTCCGCGGTCACGCGAATCTTGCCGTCGACTCCGGCGCGGCTGAAATTCAGCGTGTTGCCGGACCACGAACTTTCAATGTCGAACTTTTCGCGCATGGCCGCCGCGGTTTCGTTGACGGCTGTTTTCGCGCGCTTGAGCGAGTGGGGGTGCTTGCGGTGGATATCGATGCTCGGCATCAGCGGCTTCCTTCAACGGGTGGTTTGCCATCGTAAGGCCGCAAGACGCCCGCGGCTGCAGCTTGCTATGATGCCGCAAACCACAGGTATCCTGCACGCCGATGCATATCCCGCGGGTTCGCGGTGGACGAGAGAAGAGGGTGCGCGTCGCCGTTTCATTGCTGCTGGCCTGGGTTTCGATAGGCGCCGTTGCCGCGGACATCAGCGGGCACATCGACCTGACGTCCGACGGCAAGAGCCTGCGGCCGGAAGAGGCCCAGGATGCCGTCATCTATTTCCGGCCGAAGCAACCGTCGAAAATAAAGCCCGCCGCGAAGCCTTACGTGATGGGCACGCGGCACAAGCAGTTTGTGCCGCGCGTCCTGCCGATTACGGTCGGCAGCCAGGTGCAGTTTCCGAACCAGGATCCGATCCTGCACAACGCCTTTTCGACATCGAAGGACAACCCGTTCGACGTGGGCCTGTACGCCGAGGGCGAGGGCCAGACGCTCGCGTTCACGCATGTCGGCTACGTGCGCGTGTATTGCAATGTGCACCATTCAATGATCGGCCACATCCTCGTTCTCGACACACCGTACTTCACCCAGCCGGATGCGAACGGCGACTTCCGATTGTCCGGCGTTCCGCAGGTGCCCGGCGATCTTGTCGTGTGGCACGAGCGCGCCACGCCGTGGCTGCGCGAACTGACTCCCGAAGCGAAAACCAGCGAACGCGTGCAACTCGACCTCAGCCAGCGCCGAGTACCGCAACACATGAACAAATTCGGCAAACCCTATGGCAGGACGAGCGATGGCGGATACTGACGAACGGCCGGTCGCGAGCGGCTTCAGCTTGCCGCTGGCAATAAAGTTCTTCCTCGGATGTGCGTTCCTGATCGCGCTGGCGGTCGGCGCGGCGGTCGTGGTCACGTACGTCAAGGGCGACCAGATCGCCGAGCGCGCCGTCGACAACGCGCTCGCGACGAGCAGCGCGGTGCAGAAAGAGTTCGAGCAGAATCGCCTCGAGCAGCTTCAGTTGAAGGTGCAATTGATTGCGAGCGATCCGGCCACGGCGAAATACGTCGCCCAGATCGGCGGCGCGACCAGCAACCTGCCTGGACTCAGTGAAAGCAGCGATCGCGACACGCAGTCGATCTCCGATCTGCTCAAGGAACGGCAGAGCCAGTTCGCTTTCGATCTTGGCATCGTCATGGACGCGAAGGGGAACGTGCTCGGGCGCAACGATCAGACCGAGGCCTTTCGCGAGTCGCTCGCCGATGATCCGCTGGTTCGCCCGGCAATCGCCAAGGCGGCGCCGTTCAGCGGTTACTGGCGGCAGAGAGATCGTCTGTATCAGGCTGCAATCATGCCGCTGCAGCAGGACCAGAACCTGGTCGGTTTCATCCTGCTGGCCCAGACCATCAACAACGAATTCTGCCAGCAGGTCGCGAAGATCAGTGGCGCCCAGATCGCGTTCTGGCTGCCGACGGGCAGGAGCCCTAGTGCCCCGGAGGCCATGGATGGCCGAGAGGGGCCGACGCCGCAAAAACGCCTGCTGCTGACGGCAAGTTCGTTCGACGAGTCTACCGCCAAGGCGCTGCAGGAAGATGTCGTAACGGATGCATCGCTTTCTGCCATCGGCACCGGCAAGCCCTCGCCGCGCATTGAACTGACGTTCTCCGGCCAGCGCTGGATCGCGAAGCTGACACCGACCGCGGCCGAGGGCGAAGCGCAGCTTGGCAGCCTGCTCGCCTTGACTTCGATCGATCGCATCGTCGCGAGTTATCGCGACATCCTCAACTGGGTTCTCGTTGGCGGCGCCGCGTCGATCCTGATCGCGCTGCTGCTGTCGTATCTGCTGGCCAAGGGAATCCTGCGTCCGGTGAGGACGATGGCGCTTGCGGCTGAGCAGGCTGCCGCCGGCAACTACAACACGCAACTGGGATTGCGCGGCAGCGATGAGCTGGCGCGCCTGTCGCGGGCATTCGACTCGCTGCTGTCCGACTTGCGCGAAAAGAGCGACATGGAGGGCTACGTCGGCAACCTGTCGCGCTTCCTGCCTGATCCCGGAGCCGAACCGGTTCGGGCAATGCCCCTGGCCAAGTCCGAGCCGCCGCCGCGAGAACCGGCGCGCCTGGAAAACGTGGCTGTCGTCGGACTCGAATTTCGCCAGTTCGGCAAACGCGACGAAAGCCTGACACCGGAGCAGGCATTGAGCCGCTTCGACGGCGTCGTTCAATCCGTCACGCACATTGCCACTTCGGCAAATGGAAGCGCACAAATACTGCTGGGGCCACGCTTCGCGCTGACGTTCGCCGGTCCGGCGCGTCAGACTGCTGCGTTGCAGGCGTGGTCCGCGCTACGCGATCGGCTGCGCGCCGATGGCGTCGGCTTGCCTGCGGCCGCTCTGGTTTCAGGGGAGGTGATTCAGGGCGCGATCGGCGACGACGCCAGCGCACAGGCGGCGTTGCTTGGACCGGTCATGCTGCAGATGGACCGCCTGCTGCCGGAGGCTGCCGCGGGTCAGCTGCTGCTGGCGCGCGGCGCTGGCGACGAGGTCAAGGAGAGCATGGGACCCGAAGCTGTTGGCGTCGTGCAAGGCGCCGCGACAGGAAAGAATTTCTACGCATTGGCCGATGGCGCACTCGGCCGGTTGCCGACGCTGCAACAGCCGCTTGCGCGCATGCTCGCGGATGAGACGATCGTTTCCGGCGGCGGCGTCGCGGCAGCCACGCCGCGCACCGCGATGCGGGTCGCCCTGACGCTGGAGATCGGCAGCATCTTCGGCGGCCGTTATCGCATCCTTTCCGAGCTTGGCTCGGGTGGCATGGGCATCGTCTACAAGGCCCACGATCTCGAACTCGGTGATCTCGTCGCGTTGAAGATGCTCAAGCCCGGCATGTTGGCAGATGCCGAGCAACTCGATCGCCTGAAGAGCGAGATCCGGCTCGCGCGCCGGATAACGCATCCCAACGTGCTGCGCACGTTCGACTTCGGCGAGGTCGACGGGCGGGCATATATATCGATGGAGTACGTCCGCGGCCTGACGCTGCGTTATCTGCTGAACGAAACCCGGCGCATGCCCTATTCGGCCGGGCTGCGCATCGCGCGTCAATTGTGCGCCGGTCTCGCCGCCGCGCACGAGGTCGGAATCCTGCACCGTGACATCAAACCCGAGAACCTGATTCTCGAGCAGACCGGCAATGCGAAGCTGATGGATTTCGGCATCGCGCGGCCGATGCGCCGCAATACGCCGGATTACACGCAGCCCGGCACGTTCGTCGGCACGCCGCACTATTCGGCGCCGGAACAGCTTGCCGGCGAGGAGGTCGACCAGCGCGCCGACATCTACGCGAGCGGCGTGCTGATGTGCGAGATGTTCTGCGGCAAACTGCCGTACACAGGCGCCAACACGCTCGAGATCTACGTGGCGCAGATGCAGCAGCCACCGACGATGCCCTCGGAACACTGGCCCGAAATTCCGAACGCGCTCGAAGCCATCATCCTGCGGTGCCTGCAAAAACTGCCCGCAGGGCGGTTCCAGTCGGCGCAGGAACTGGCGCACGCATTGGCCGCGTTGAGAGCTTGATAATTCATGTGCTTATGACATATTCTTGAAGTGTAGTAGCGGCACGGTACCAGCGGGGAAGGCCATGTCGAAACGCACTTTGTGGACTTTGCTGCTGCAGCTGTTGGCCGCCGGCAGCGTGTCCGCGCAGCAGTTGCCGGGCCTTCCAGCCGCGGACGAACCGGCTGCCGCCGCTCCCTGGATCTGGTTCGGCGACTTCATGCTGCGGGAGGATCACGTCACCGGCATCCCGCGCGCCACGGATACCTCGTTCACGCGCACGTTCGGCCGCGGCCGCTTCGGCGTTCTCTACGATCCGATTCCGGCGCTCGAATTCGGCGCCGCGATCAAGCTTGCCGACGCGAGCAATTCGAACGACCTGGATCGCTCGCACAACAACAACGAGCGCAGCAACGACATCGCGATCGACCAGTTCTTCGTGCGCTGGCACGTCGGGGAGAATGCGAGCCTGCTGCTCGGCAAGACCGACTTTCCGCTGCAACTCGCGCCGATGCTGTGGGACCTGGATCTGCGCCCGATCGGCGCCAGCGGAACGGTGTCGTTCGCGCTCAATGAATTCGACCGGCTGCAACTGATCGCCGGATACTTTGCCGGCGACCTGATGTACGGCGATGACTCGCGCATCGGCGCGGTCCAGGCGGCGTACAACTGGCGCGAGGGCGCACCGGTCAATGGCAGCGTGTTGGTGTCCTATCTGGCGTTTTCCAATCTCGAGCAGTTGACACTGCAGGGTTTGTCGCGCACCAACCGGCGCGTCGGCAACGACCTTGTCAGTGATTTTCAGCTGCTCGATGTACAGTTCGTCGGCCGCGCGCAGGTCTGGGGCAAGCCGCTCGAAATGCGCGTCGACCTCGTGCGCAATCTCGGCGCCGACGACCAGCGCGATGGTGCGCGCTTCAGCATCGTGCTCGGCGACGCCCGCCGCCTGCAGGGCTGGGAATTCGGATTCGCCGATCAGCGTATTCAGCGCGACGCCGCGATGGCGGCTTTCAATTCCGACGACTGGTGGTTCCACAGCTGGGCGCGCGGCGTAATGCCCTGGGTCGGGTACGGTTTCAGCCCGACCTGGAGCGCGCGCCTGGCGGCATTCCATGAGCGGCGTGACGGCGTAACGGAGCATACGGACCGGGTGCTGCTCGATGTCTATGCGCACTGGTAGGCCGGGCGGCTGTGTTACATTTGACCGAATGAAAGCGGATCGACGGGAAGGGCATGCGCCTGCATTTTCCTAACAGGGAACACGACGATATGCTGGTCGCCAACGGCGAAACCAGCATCGGCGCGGCATCGGACAATTCACTCGTGCTCGATCGGCCCGGGATCTCGCCGCATCACGCGAGTATCAGTGTCGGCGATCGCGGCTACGTACTCAGCATCATCGATCCGAATGCGCGCGCGCACGTCAACGCGCGGCCGGTGCGGGAAAAAGCCATCCTGAGGCTCGGAGACGTCGTCAGCCTCGACACGCTGCAGTTCATGCTCAAGCCGGATCGCGATGCGAGCATTCGCACCGATGTTCCGGCGACCGCTCCAACCCCGCGGCCGCCGAGCGAAGCGGAAACCCGCACGCGCGGCCTGCCACCGAAGGCGGTCCTGCGTGGCGTCTCCGGCTCCTACTTCGGCAAGATCGTGCCGCTGCGCGGCAGGCTGGTGATAGGCCGCGGCAGCGACTGCGACCTCGTCCTCGACGAACCGGAGATGTCGCGCCGCCACGCCGTCATCGAGAACAGCGGCGACGGCATGTATTTGCGCGACCTGGGTTCAGCGAACGGTACGTTCGTCAACGGCGTGCAGGTGCGCAATGCCGTGCTGCATCCGGACGACCAGATCGCCTTCGATCAGAACCGCTTCCTGCTCGAGGCACCCGGCATGCCGAGCCGCGAGCAGGTCGGAATCATTTCCGAACACGACGCGCCGAACATCACGCAGACGATGCGCGCCGTGCGCCTGCCGGAGGACGATCTGCCGCGCAAGGCGGCGGCGGGCAATTCCACGCGCAACGACATCTGGTGGCTGATCGGCGCCGCCGCGTTGATCGGCATGGGCATAGCGCTGCTGCTGCTGGTCAAGTTCTAGAAAGCGTGAGGGGGTGAGGAGTGAGGAGTGAGGAGTGAGGACGTCCTCCATCTCCCGGCCAACTCCTAATTCCTAACACCTACTCCTGACGCTGTTCGGACTGCGAAACCTCGACGGACGCGCAGCAACATCAGTGCGCCGAAGATCGCAAGGTAGAGCAGCGGTTCGCGATGATCGGCCTTGACCAGCCACAGGAAGTGCAAGACGGCCAGCAGCGCAATAACGTACACCAGCCGATGCAGGCGCTGCCAGTGGCGTCCGAGCCGGCGCATCATGCCGCGCGTTGAGGTGACCGCGAGCGGAATCAGGAGCAGCCAGGCCGCGAAACCAACGGTGATGTACGGCCGTTTGACGACGTCCGCGAAAAGCTGAGACCAATAGGCGCCGAGATCTATGAAGACATAGATCGCCAGGTGCACGCAGGCGTAGAAGAACGCGAACATCCCGAGCATGCGGCGAAAGCGCACGAGCTCGGCGCGGCCGGCCAGCCGGCGCAACGGCGTGATCGCCAACGTCAGGAGCAACAGGCGCAGC
>DASSGP010000384.1:0-3453 GCA_035693405.1 Rudaea sp.
TCTTCCATCGGCATCAGCTCGAGCGACAGCGCGTCTTCAACCGGCAACTGCGTTACCTGGGCCTCGCCGGCATCGCTGTCCGGCGCAAGGAAATCGCTCGCCGAAATCTTGTCGATCCCGAACGACGCGCGGCCGGTCGCAGGCGCCGCCGGCGTGGCCTCGTCACTCAACGGTTCGAGCGACCAGTCCGGCGGCAGCAGTGGATTTTCCGCCCTCGGCGGCGCTGTATCTTCAGCGGTCGGCAAGCGTCCTGGTTTGAAGCTGCGGTCGACGGCCTCGGGAATCGCCGCAGCGTCGGCGTCCAGATTGTCGAACGCCGCCGGAAATTCGGCGTCACCACTGGTGCCTGTCCCGGCCGACGACGCCGGTTCGCCAAAGAGCGATTCGACACCGACGAACGTGTCGGCAGGAGTCGCGTCCATGGCCTTGCGTGTTGACGAACCGGGCGTACGCGTATCGGCGAACAGGGCGTCGATCTGACTCGCGAAATCATCGGCGGCCGGCGCGGCGTAAGTATGCGTCGGCACTTGGCGCGCAAAGTCCTCGAGCGCCGCCGAGAAATCCTGCTCTGCGTCGGCATGCTCGGTATCACCTTGCCCAGCATCTGCATGTTCGGCATCTGCCTGCTCGACAGCATTCGCGCCACTCTGCGCCTCGGTTTCGACAACGCTGAATGTGTCGAGAACCGGCAACTCGAGCGTCGGTGCCTCGCTGGCCGGCGCCGGCGCCGCTACGTCAGTGGACGCGGGTTCTTCGAGCATCATCGGAGGTGCGCCCGGCGGCGGCAGTTCGAGTGATTCGAACGCCGTCGGAGCCGCGATCGTTGGCGCCGGAGCTGGCGCCGCGGGTATCGGTTGCCGCGCGATCGGTGTGACGCTCGTCGGTGCGACCGCTGCTGCCGGTTTTTTCGCCCGCGTCGGCACGCTCTCGGCCCACACCGGACGGGCCGGCACTGCGATCTCCGGTTTGTTCAGGATCTTGGCGGCCAGATGCCGCGCCCAGCGCGCCTGATCCGACCCGGCCAGTTGCGCCGAGGCATTGGCATCGTTGAACACGACTTCATAGTCGCCTTCGTCGAGCACATCGTAGACGTAGTCGATCTGCGCGTCGGATTCGGAGTCCAGATTGAACACGACGATGCGCGCGCCGCAGCCTTCGAGCGCGGCGCGATCGAGATTGCTCGCCAACGATTCATAGACGATGTCCGCGCCGAGATCGCGCAGCGCATCCTTCAGATGACCGCCGAGGTTGTCACCCTGGTAGAGCAGCGCAACGGGTACCGCGGCGAAGACGGCCTGGCTGTTAGGCACGACTCAACCTCAACGTTTCCTGGAGGTTGCGCAGCAGGTCGGCCTCCTGGTACGGTTTGCCCAGATAGCGCTCCACGCCGATTTCCAGAGCCCGCTGGCGATGCTTTTCGCCGGTGCGCGAGGTGATCATGATGATTGGCACGAGCTTCAGGCGCGCGTCATTCTTCATGTACGTCGCCAGTTCGTAACCGTCCATGCGCGGCATCTCGACGTCGAGCAGGACCACGTCCGGCACCTTCTCCTGCAATTTCTCGACGGCGTCGAGGCCGTCCTTCGCGGTGACCACATCCATTTCGTTGCGCTCGAGCACGCGCGTGGTGACCTTGCGCATCGTGATCGAATCGTCGACCACCATGATCAGCGGCTGGCGGCGCGCAACGACTGCCGGTGTCGGCGCCGGCATGATCGGTGCCGGTGTGGCAATTTCACCCTCTGCGACCCGCTCGCGCAGCGCCGCGTGGCGACGCACCAGCGGGGCGAGATCGAGAATCATGACGACCGAGCCGTCGCCCATGATCGTGGCGCCGAAGATGCCCGGCACCGAACTGATCTGCGGCCCCACCGACTTGACGACGATTTCGCGCGATCCGATGACCGCGTCGACACGAACCGCGGCGCGCTGGTCTCCGGTGCGCGTCATCAGCAGCGGCATCTGGGTCTCGTCGCTTATGCGCGACTGCGACACATTGAGCAGGTTCGACAGCTCGTAGATCAGGTAATCCTCGCCCGCATACGCGTAGCTCGGATTGGCTTCGGCAAGGCGGCGGTCGAGGTCGGAACGGGCGATACGCACGACGCCCTGAACCGACGACATCGGCACCGCGTAGGTGCCTTCGCCGAGACGCACGAGAATGGCCTGGGTGACCGCCAGCGTGAACGGCAGGCGGATGACGAATGTCGTGCCGACGCCGTGGCGCGAGTCGATGGCAAGCGAACCGCCGAGCTGCTTGATCTCGTTGTGCACGACGTCCATGCCGACGCCGCGGCCGGCCAGCTGGGTCACAGTCTCGGCGGTCGAGAATCCGGTTTCCAGGATGAAGCCGTAGAGGTCGCGGTCGGACAGCTGCACGTCGGGCTTCAGGATGCCGCGCTCGATCGCCTTGCGCCGGATCGCATCGCGATCCAGTCCGCGGCCGTCGTCGGAGACGCGCAGCACGACTTCCGTCGCCTCGCGGCTCACCTGGATTCCGACCGTGCCGTCGAGCGGCTTGTTGGCGATCAGCCGCTCTTCGGGCGACTCGATGCCGTGGGCGAGCGCGTTGCGCATCATGTGCTCGAACGGCGCCTTCATGCGCTCGAGCAGGTTGCGGTCCATTTCGCCTTGTGCGCCTTCGACCTTCAGCTGGGCGCGCTTGCCGAGTTCCTGCGCGGCCTGGCGCAGCGTGCGCCGCAGGCTCGGCACGAGCGAGTCGAACGGCACCATGCGCGTGCGCATGAGACCTTCCTGCAGGTCGGACGACACGCGCGACTGTTGCAGCAGCAGCGTTTCCGACTGACGCGTGAGGTCGTCGAGCAAACCCTGAATCGAGGTCAAGTCGGATACCGACTCGGCCAGTGCTCGCGACAACTGCTGCAGCTGGCTGAAGCGATCGAGTTCGAGCGGATCGAACACGGATTCGGTCGCTTCGGCTTCGCGCTGGTAGCGCGACAGGATCTGCGCTTCGGTTTCAAGCTCGAGCTTGCGCAACTGGTCGCGCAGGCGGCTGACCGTGGTTTCGAATTCCACGAGGTTGAAGCGGAACGTCGAAATCTGCTGCTCCAGACGCGAGCGGTAAATCGACACTTCGCCGGCGTAGTTCACGAGCGAGTCGAGCAAGTCCGAGCGCACGCGGATCATTTCCTGCGGCGCGCGCGGCTGAATTTCCTCTTCCTCGAAGCGCGGCAGCGGACGTGGCGCGGGGCGCGGCGACGGCGCGACTACTGGCGCTTCGCTGGCGATCGGCGCTTGTACTTCTACTTCGTCTGGCGTCTCAGTGACGACCGCGGCATCCGGCTCCGATATCGCTTCGGCGACCGGCAGATCGCCGGACACGAGGCCTTCGAAGCGGGCAATCGCATGCGCCGGCATGGCGATCGCCTGACGCTTGGCGACGCGCTGCACGAGTCCGTGCAGGCGGTCGAACCCGCGCTCGAGCGATTCGAC
>DASSGP010000385.1:0-4233 GCA_035693405.1 Rudaea sp.
CGATCGGCGCGACGACAGCACCGACCGCATCGCCGGCGCGGTCGGCCGGTTCATTCATACCCGCGCCGAGGCGCGCGATCTCGCGCCGCAGATACGCGCCGCGCAGATGGACGTGCTGGTGTATCCGGAAATCGGAATGGACCCGCACCATCAGGCGCTGGCCGCGCTGCGGCTGGCACCGGTGCAATGCCTGCTGTACGGTCATCCCGCAACGAGCGGGCTGGAAAATGTGGATTATTTCCTGAGTGGAGAATTGCTCGAGCCGGCGAATGGCGCCGCGCACTATCGCGAGCGTCTGGTCCGCCTGCCCGGTCTGGGCGCGCGTCCAGCCAGGCCACCCGCGCCTGGCGACGGCCGCTGGATCGAGGCGTACATGAGCGACGTGCAGTTGTTGTTGTGCCTGCAACCGCCGATCAAGCTCGAGCCGGCGTTCGATCATGTCGTCGCGGCCGTCGTCGCCGAGACCGGCGCGCGCATCGCGTTCTTCGACCGGAATCCGCCGCTGACGAACCGCTTTCGTGCGCGCATCGAAGCGGTGTTCGAAGCCCGCGCGCTGGACTCCCGGCGACACCTGGCGTTCATCCCGGCGCAGCCACATGTGGATTATCTGGCCGGCATTGCGCGGGCGCCTTTGATACTGGATTCAACCTGGTTCGGCGGCGGGGCAACCAGCCTGGACGCGTTTCATGCCGGCGCGCCGGTGCTGACCCTGGAAGGCAGCATGGCGCGCGGACGACAGACCTCGGCAATGTTGCGCCTGATGGGTCTGGAGGAAACGTTGGTCACTTACTCGTCGGACGCGTACGTCGCCCGGGCCGCGGAGCTGCTGCGCGATCGCGATCAGCGCGCCGCCCTGCAGGAACTCATCAGGCACAGGTCGCAGGTGCTGTTCGAAGGCGAGTCCGTGCTGCGCGCGTTCGAGAATTTTCTCGAACAGGCGAGTTCCGCACCCTGACGGCGAAGCCGTCGATAAAGTAAAACGCACACCATCCCCACCCGACCCTCCCCTGAAGGGGAGGGCCTGAAAGCGGATTCTGGCGGCTGCGTTCAGTGGCGCGGCAGGATGCCGAGCGCGGCTTCGATCTTGTTCGGATCGTACACTTTTCCGCCCTTGATCACGGTGTCGATCTTTTCGATGTCAGCGATGTCGCGGGTCGGGTCGCCGTCGATGAGGATCATGTCGGCGTACTTGCCCGCCGCGATGACGCCGCGGTCGCTGACGCCGACGACCTGCGCCGAGGTCAGCGTCGCCATGCGCAGCACCTCGGACGGCGCGACGCCGGCGCGCGCGTAGAGTTCCATTTCGTGGTGCAGCATGTAGCCTGCGAGGTTGTCCGTACCGGGAATGATCGTGACACCGGCGTCGTGCAGCGCTTTCAACATTTTCAGCAGGGCCGGGAACGCCTCCGCGTAGGCGGCCTTCTGCTCGGGCGGCGCTTCGAGCGCACCACTCAGCAGGTTGCGGCGGATCTGCGGCGGGAAGCGCGGCGCCATCTTCGCGAGGCCCGGCTCGGCCGCGGCAGGATCGCCGGAGAACAGACCTTCGAACGCGTCGAGCGTCGGATCGAGCACCGTATGGTGCGCCTTGAGAAACGCGATGAATTCCTTGACCTGCGGCTTGTCCGGGGTGAATTCACGCGCATGTTCGGCGACCTTGATGAAGCGGTCGCGGTTGCGCGTCTCCTTGACCGTGTCGAACAGGAAGTTCAGGAAGATGAAATTGATGTGCTGGATTTCGTCGGCGCCGCCTTCGACGAACTGGCGCGCCGACATGAACGCAGGCACGTGGCCGCTGACGCGCAGGCCGCGCGCGTGCGCGTGGTCGGCGATGACCGGCATCAGCTCCGGCTTGATCGACGAGTAGATCTTGATCTGGCCGTAGCCGTGGTCGGCGTACCAGTCGACATCCTTGATCGCCTCCTCGGCCGTGTCGACGCGCATCTTGGTCGGACCGGCGAACTCGCCGGTGCCGTCAATGATGCCGGCCTTGAACACACGCGGCCCGAGCTCGGTGCCCTTGTCGAAGCGCTCGACGCGCTTGAGGAACGCGTCGGTGTCGTTCGCCATGTCGCGTGAACTGGTCACGCCGTTGGCCAGATCGAGCGCGCCGTCGTTGTCGCCGAAATGCTGGTGGTTGTCCCACAGGCCCGGCATCAGGAAGCGGCCGTGCGCATCGACGACTTCGGCATTCGCCGGCGCCTTCAGGTCCTTGTCGGCGGCGATGCGAACGATGCGTTCGCCTTCGACGAGGACGCTCGTTTCCGCGCTGACCGACAGGTCGCGCGGATCGAACACGCGCGCGTTGCGGATCACGAGCGCGCCTTTCGGCGCGTGGGTCAACTCTTTGGCCATGCGCGCCGACCACTCGGCATCGCTCGCATCCTGTACGTCGAGCAACTGCTTCACCGCCTTGTCGTAACCGGGCGACACGACGCTGAACCAGCTTCCCAGCGAGCCGACCGCCTCGCCCTTGTCGTCGAGCCAGATCGCCGCCGGGGAAAAACTGAGCCCGGTGACGTGATACTGGGTGACCTTCTTCTTGCCGCCCGGCGTCGTCACGTCGACGCTGCCGACCGGTTCGATGCGCGCCTCGCCGGCCGGCAGGAGCGCGAGCTTGTGCTCAGGCGACTTGAGCAACGCGCGCGCGAGCACGGCGAACAACTCCGGCGTGCCGTTGAGCGGAATGTAGAACGCCTCGCCGGAGACAGGCTGCGTACCCTGCTCGGTGCGGTTCTTCCACGTCGCGGTGCGGTCGGCGATCGAGAATTTCTCCTCGACCGGCGCCTTCATGTAGTCGTTGCCGGAACCGGTGTACTCGGTCAGCACGCCGGCGGCATCGACCTTCCAGGACGCCGTGATGTGATCGCCGCGGCCGCGGTCGTTGTAGGAGTATTCGCACTGCGTCGTGTTCGCGTCGACCGTCGTAACGGTCTGTTTGCCCTGGGCGATGCCCTGGATCAGGATCTGGTCCTCGCGCGGCGCGGCAAGCGCTGTCGCCGTGGCAACCCAACAACACATCAGTAGCAGCGATCGCATTCGGCATCCTCCCAGGTGAAAGCTCAGTAGAGCAGCGCCACGCGGCCGCCGCCCGTGCCGGAAGTGTAGCCCGGTTGCCGACCGGCACCGACTGCCCGCGAAAACGCCGCAGCCGCCCCCGGTCTTGCCAGCCACGCCGGGCACGCTGGCGTCCGCGCCAATTGAAAACCGCGGTTTTGGCGCCTTCCGATGGCGGGCCGCACGCACGCCGGTCGCGCGGCGCGGTAAAATGCAAGGCTGCAAGAGCGAGGATCGGAACAACATGTGTGGAATTGTCGGTGCGGCCGCGCGGCGCGACGTAGTTGGAACGCTGATCGCCGGCCTCAAGGCGCTCGAATACCGCGGCTATGACTCGGCTGGAATCGCCCTGTTGACGGCGCGCGGCCTGGAGCGCGTGCGGACCAAGGGCAAGGTTCGGGATCTGGAAGCCCTGCAGGCATCCGGACCGATTTCCGGTTTCACCGGCATCGCGCACACGCGCTGGGCAACACACGGCGCGCCGAACACGGTCAACGCCCATCCGATCGTCTCGCGCGACAACGTCGCGGTCGTGCACAACGGCATCATCGAGAACCACGACGAACTGCGCGCCGAGCTCAAGGCGCTCGGCTACGACTTTGCCACCGAAACCGACACCGAAGTCGTCGCCCACCTGATCGATCATTACCAGTGCGCCGGCGCCGACCTGCTCGACGCGGTGCGCACGACGATCGCGCGCTTGCGCGGCGCCTATGCGATCGCGGTGCTCAGCAAGCGCGAACCCGGGCGCGTGATCGGCGCCCGCCGCGGCAGTCCGATGGTCGTCGGCCTGGCCGACGGCGAGCAGTTCATCGCCTCGGACATCCATGCCCTGCTGCCGGTCACGCGCCGCTTCATCTACCTTGCCGAGGGCGATGTCGCCGATGCGCGCATCGACGGTGTACAAATATACGACGAACACGGCAACCCGGTGCAGCGTCCGGTCAAGGAGGCGCACTTCGGCGCCGATGCGGTCGAGCGCGGCGAATATCGCCACTACATGCTCAAGGAAATCCACGAGCAGCCGCAGGCGATCGCCGACACGCTCGAGGGCCGCATCAGCGGCGGCCATATCCTGACCGAGATCTTCGGCGTCGGCGCGCGCGAGCTGCTGACGAAGACGCGCAACGTGCACCTGATCGCCTGCGGGTCGAGTTATCACGCCGCGCTGGTCGCGCG
>DASSGP010000386.1:0-11394 GCA_035693405.1 Rudaea sp.
GTGTCATTGGGGGAACACACCTCGCTTGGGCCTAAAGCTACTGCCCCGATTACCGTAATCTGCCTGTCACCTGACCTGACCTTAGGAGTGTCGAGCAGAACTTACAGTGGGATGGATACTAGGGATGGTGCGATTAAATTCGTGTTAAGGCACGGGCGAGCTTTCGTTAAGACTCGCCGGCCCGATTTCGACGGCCCGACGCGGAGCGGCCGAGCGCCCCGCCAGGTGCGCCCTCCGGGTGTCGGACTACCGCTCGCTTCCGTCCCCCGCCACGTGGCGGCAGATGTGCGACCCGATGATCTCGCGGCACGACTCGGTGCCGGACGCTGCGGCGCCATGAGTGAAGGCGAAGATCTGCGTGTAGCGCTGGCCCGTATCGACCGGCGTGGCAAAGCGCCACTGCTTGAGCGCGGCGATTGCCGTGCGGTCGAAGACATGCTCTGGCGTCGAGTCGAGCACGCTGACGTCGCTGACGCTGCCGTCCGCGGCCAGGCCAAACTGCAACTCGACCTTGCCGGTGATGCCACGGATCTTTTCGCGCGCCGGGTAGTCGGGCTGCACCCGCTGCAACGCGATCGGCATGGCAACCGCCGCGATCTTGGCAGGCTCGGCAGTCGTTGCGGCTGGCGGCGCGGCGTTCGCACTCGACGGCTCGGTCAGGACAGCCGGTTCCGGTACGGTCGGCAGGGGCGAGAGAGACTCGCGGATATTACTTACGCGCGGCGACGCAAAGGCTACCGAGGCGATGCCGATGCGCGGGCGCGACGGCGATTGCACGACGACCGCGCTGTCGTCCGCAGCGCTGGAGCGCACCGGAACCGACGCAACGGATGCAGGCGCGACTACCGGCACAACTGCCGGAGCGGAGTTCAGCAGCGCCGTGTTGCCGGTGATCGCCGCCGTGCTTGCAACGGGGACGCGCAACAGCGTGGTGGCCAGCGATGGCAGCCCGTGCAGCCGCAGCACTGCCAGCAGCGACGCCGCGAGCACCAGCGCGACGGGCCAGCCGCCCGTGCGCGGCAGCGTGTCGTGCATGGCCGCTTGCACGCCGACGATACGACGGATGCGAGTCAGCAGCACGCCGCCGCTCGCCGCCAGTGCCGGCGCGGCCACGGTCGTGTCCAGCCGCAGTTCTTCCAGATCGGCCAGCGCGCTGGCGTAGACGACCGGACTGCCCTCGGCAAGCGCCAGCACCAGATCGTCGCAGCAGCTTTCGCGCGCCTCGCGCACGTCGCGCGAAATCCAGTGCACGATCGGGTGATAGAACAGGATCGTCTCGATTACGACCTGCAGCACGTTCGCCAGGTAATCCCAGCGCCGCACATGACCAAGTTCGTGCGCAATGATCAGTTCGATCTGTTGCGGCGTGAAGCCACTGAGCATGCTGATCGGCAACAGGATCGTCGGACGCAGCCAGCCCACCAGCATCGGCGTGTCGATGCCCAGCGAGCCGAGCAGGCGCACCGGACGGTGGATGCCAAAGCGGGCGCGCAACCGCGCCAGTACCGCCGCGCAATCGGCCAGCGGTATCGTCGCGTTGCGCACGAGCCAGGCCAGGCGACGCCATTGCGCGAACGCGCGGATCGCAATCGCGCTCGCGCCCACGAACCATATCGCTACCAGCCAGGGCAGCCACGATTCCAGCACGGCGCCGCCGCCGCCGCTGACGGCGTGCGAACCGATATCCGCCGCGGCCACATCGATCGACGGCAGAGCGGCGGCCGCGCCCGGCGCAAGCGCCGGCACCGGCCACAAATAGACGAATGTCACCAGTGGACACAGCAGCATTGCCGACAGCGTCAGCATGCCGAGGCGATAGCGCGCGCCCACGCCATGGCAAAGCGGCCGAAGCACACGATAGGCCAGACCCAGAACGGCGCCCTGCCAGAGGAAATGCAGCAGCGACCAGCCAACAGCATCGACCCAGGCCAGCAGGGTTTGCGTCGAGAACGGCATCATGGCTATGACTCCCCTGAGTCTATCCTCTTCAACAGCGCGCGTATTTCCTTGAGTTCCTCGCGCGACGCACTGGGTTGACTGCCGAGCGCCTGCAGCACCAGCTGCGATGGCGAGCCGTTGAACAGGCGCTCGACCATGTCGGCGACATAGCGCTTCTGCGTGCGCTGCTTGCTGATCGCTGCGCGATAGACGTGGGCGCGCTGGGAGTCGTCGCGTTCGACAATCCCTTTGGCGTGCATGATCTGCATCAGCTTGAGCGCGGTCGTATAGCCCGCGCCGTCGTCTCCGTAGAGAGTCTCGTGCACTTCACGCACGGTCGATGCGCCGCGCTCCCACAAGACGTGCAGAATGTCGAGTTCGGCCTTGGTGGGCCATGCGGCTTCGTTGCTGCGACGCGGAGTCATCGTTGGAATCTCCTGTTGCTCGCGGGTTGCGCGACGGCGACCCGGTTCATCGTGCCCCGGACGCGGCCGCCGTGCAAGTGGCAATCGCGCCCGCGGCCTGTCAACCGCCGCCTTTGTTGACGCGGCTCTTGTCCAGGTCGGAGTGCATCTTCATTGCATCCGCGCGCTGCGCCTCGATGTCGCCATACGTGCGGCAGGTCTTTACCGGCAGGTGCGACCCGATCGGCGCCCGGCTTTCACAGACCAGACGATTGCTGTCGTTGTGCTTGAGTATGGCGTTGACTTCTTCCTGCGCGTTGACCAGCGCGATCTTGTCGGAAGAATTGAGGTCATTCTGATTCGCATGCTTCTCGAGCAGGGCGTGCATCGAGTTCAGGCGCGCCTCGACCTTGCTCTTGTCGTCGGCTTTCAGGAATTCGTAGCGCCCGCCCTCGTGCATTCCGGCGCGAATCTCGGTGGCTTCCTGATCGAACCCGGCCAGACTCTGCGCGACCAGCGGCTTTTCGATTACCTGGTCGTCCGCATACGCAGCGGCGCCGAGAAACAGGCAAGCAATTGCACAAAACAGCTTCGACATGGTGAACTTCCCTTCTAAACATTGACAACATCGAATCCGGCTCATTCCGGTTCGACCCCTATACCCGAATCGCCTAAGTAAGAACGCAGTGCGGCACCAATATGCGACAGTGGCCGCATACTACGTAGGTTATCGTACGTAAACCATCGCAGGCTGTCAACGCAGTCCTGTGCCAGGCGGCGCAGAACCCGGACGGCGCCCAGCTTCAAGGAAAAGCGGGTCAGAAAGTGTACGCAGGAGGTAGCTGGAAGGCGGTGCAGCCGGTCACAGTTCCGCTGCCGCCTGCGGCTTTCAGCGCATCAATGCGAAACCGGACCCGGTCCCTGGCCGGGTGGGGTAACGCTGGTGCGCGAAAGGTTGTTGATGTCGCCGACTTCGTGCAGGGCCGTGCGCCGTTGCTCCTCAATTTCGCCGAAGCTGCGGCAGGTGGTCACGGGTACGTGGGAGCCGGTCGGAGCACGACTCTCGCAGACCAGGCGATTGCTGTCGTTGTGCCTGAGGATGCTGTTGACCTCTTCCTGCGCGTTGGCCAACTTGACCTTGTCACCGACGTTCAGAGTGTCTGACCCTGCATGGGCCTCAAGCAAAGTCCGCATCGATGCCATGCGTGCCTCCACGCGGCTCTTGTCGGCGGGCTTGAGGAATTCGTATCGGCCACCGGGTTGCATGCTGGCGCTTATCTGGGCCGATTCGCGATTGAACCCGTCCAGGGTCTGCGCCACTAGCGGCTTCTCGATGGAGTCGTCCTTGGCCGCGTAGGCAGCGCTCAGGAGCAACATGCAGCACAAGCCTGCCAGCAGCTTGGACATGTGCTTCTCCCCTTTTTTTGACCGAGTGTCGACGAAATCGATCGTAGCTTCGGCAAACCGGAGCGTCAATTCGCGACGGGCGGATTTACAAAAAGCTACACGTGGTCTCTCAGTTTCGAACGCTGCCGCTTCACGCGGCGCTCGAGGTATTCGATGATCGCGCCGGCGACGTCGACTCCGCTCGCCGACTCGATGCCCTCGAGTCCCGGCGAAGAGTTCACCTCCAGCACCAGCGGCCCGCGCCGCGACCGCAGCAGGTCGACGCCGGCGATGTTCAATCCCATCGTGCGCGCCGCGCGCAAGGCGACATCGACCTCCTTGGTGCTCAGGTCGGTCGCGCTGGCCGAACCGCCGCGATGCAGATTCGAACGGAATTCGCCTTCGCGCGCCTGGCGGCGGATCGCGGCAACGACCTTGCCGCCGACGACGAAACAGCGGATGTCTGCGCCCTTGGATTCGCCGATGAACTCCTGCACGAGGAAGGTCGCGTAGAGACCTCGAAAGGCCTCGATGACGCTTTGCGAAACCGCCTTCTTGTCCGCCAGCAGCACGCCCTGCCCTTGCGCGCCTTCGTTCAACTTGATCACATGGGGCGGATCGCCGAGCATCGCCAGCAGATCGGCGGTGTCGTCGGGATTGTCGCCGAACACCGTTGCCGGAAGCCCGATCTTTTCGCGTGCCAGCATCTGCAGGCAGCGCAGCTTGTCGCGCGCTCGCAGTATCGCGTCCGACGAGTTAGGCGTGTACACGCCCATGCTCTCGAACTGGCGCAGCACGGCGGTGCCGTAAAACGTGATCGAGGCGCCGACGCGCGGAATCACGCAGTCGTAATTCGTGGCCGGTTTGCCCTTGTAGTGCATCGCGAAATCGCCCGGCGCGATACGCATGTAGCAACGCAGCGGGTCGAGAACGCGCGCGCGATGCCCGCGCGCGCGCGCGGCCTCGGCCAGGCGTACCGTGGAATACAACTTGGCGTTGCGCGACAGAATCGCGATCTTCATTTCTGCCCCCTGCGTCGGCGTCGTGCCGCGGGTCGGCCGCAGCGATAAGCCGATGCACTGTCGACGAGAAAGCGGCCCCTGAGCGCGTCGCGTCCCAGCAGCAGCGGAAACAGCATATGCAGCCGGCTTGTCAGATTCATTTCCGACTCCCAGCGCTGGCCTGCCACTTCGAACTCGGTGCGGATGAACCAGCGCATTGTTACATGTCCGCCGGAATCGGAAACCGCGCGCCGGTCGGCAACCGGGGCGACGCAGTGCATCGCCGGCTCGCCGCGGCGGCCGGTCAACACCGCAAAGCGCAGCCACGGGCGACCATCCTGCTCGAATTCATCGAGCGATTCGACATGCAGTGACGACGTGCGCGCGCCGCTGTCGATCTTGGCCTTGATCGCCGCGATGCCGAACTGCGGCAGCGCCAGCCATTCGCGCCAGCCAAGGACGATCGGTTCGTTTTGCAGCATGGGTTCCCGCAGCAAGTGCTTTCAGAACTGCGATACTGCTGCTTTCGACAAACCCCTCGGGTGAAGGGCGTCCGCGGCAGCAAAAGGCAAGGTTGTGGAGGCGCGTGACGCTAGCGAAGTCATGGGCTTTTCCGTAAGCGTCAAGCAACATCAAGCGGGTGAAGGGAATCGAACCCTCGTCAGTAGCTTGGGAAGCTACAGCTCTGCCATTGAGCTACACCCGCACGGGTACCGAGCGGATTAATGTAAGGGTTTGGCGCGGCCGGGGCAACGTGCCGCGGAAGCCGGGCGGCGGCACGTTGACGAAATCAGGCGGCGGGCCAACACTGCGAACGTAACCGCCTGACATATCGGCCGCTTTGAAGCGGAAGGCGGCGGTTCAGCTTGGTTGCGCTTAGATATGCTGGCGTAAAAGTAATCGGACTGGGGGATCCGAGCATCCATTCGAATCCAGCCTTGATCCTCCCGCCGAATTTTTTCCCTGTTGCGTGACGCAAAGGAGCGTTCGCCATGTTCAAGTCATTCCGCTTCGCACTGCTTATGGCCAGCGCGTTGTTCGCGCTTGGCGCGGTCGCGCAGCCGGCACCGGACCAGCAATCCGGCGATCAGTCCGATCCGCCATCGCGCGTCGCGCGCCTGGCCTATATCCGCGGCACCGTGAGTTTCGTCCCGGCCGGAGAGAACGACTGGGTCGAGGCCCAGATCAACCGGCCGCTGATTACCGGCGACAAACTGTGGACCGACCAGGATTCGCGCGCCGAGCTCGAAATCGGTTCGTCGGCGCTGCGCCTGGACGCGCAGACCAGTTTCGATTTTCTCAACCTCGACGACCAGACCGCGCAGATCGAACTGACCGAAGGCTCGCTGAACCTGCGCGTGCGCCGGCTGTACGACAACCAGGTCTACGAGATCGACACGCCGACGCTGGCTTTCGTCATCAATCGCGTCGGTGAGTATCGCCTGACCGTGCTCCCGAATGGGCAATCGACCGTCGTCAACGTGCTTCAGGGCGGCGGCGACGCCTACGGCGAAGGCGGCGCGCGCTCGCGCATCGAGGAAGGCCAGTCGGTCACGTTCAATGATTCGGGGCTGCGCGACTACTACACCGATTCGCTGCCGCCGCCGGACAGCTTCGACGAATTCTGCCGGCAGCGCGACGGGCGGTGGGACCACGCCAAGTCGCGCGCCTACGTGTCCGAGGACGTGATCGGCTATCAGGACCTGGACGACAACGGCGACTGGAACGACGTGCCCGAATACGGCCACGTTTGGTACCCGACGACGGTTGCCGTCGGCTGGTCGCCTTATCATCACGGCCACTGGGGCTGGGTCGGCGTGTACGGCTGGACCTGGATCGACGATGCACCGTGGGGATTCGCGCCGTTCCACTATGGCCGCTGGGCCTACATCGGCAATCGCTGGGGCTGGTGCCCCGGCGCGATCGGCGTGCGGCCGTATTACGCGCCGGCACTGGTCGCGTTCATCGGTGGCGGCGTCAGCGTCGGCGTGGCAGTCGGCGGACCGGTCGGCTGGTTCCCGCTGGGGCCGCGCGATGTGTACTTCCCCGGCTATCACGTGAGCCAGCGCTACTTCACCAACGTCAACGTCACGAACACCGTCGTCAACACGACCGTGATCAACAACTATTACGGCAACTATTCACGCGGCGACGTCAACTACACGCAGATCAACTATGCCAACCGCAACATTTCCGGGGCCGTGACCGCGGTGCCGGCGGCGGCGTTCGCCAGCGCGCGGCCAGTCGCCGCGTCCGCGATTGCGGTCAATCGCACGACGTTTGCCAACGCGCGTGTTACGTCGGTGGCGGCCGTCGCGCCGACGCGCGCAAGCCTCGAAGGCCCCGGCGGTCGCGCGCGTGCCGCCCCGCCCGCGGCAGTGGTCAATCGCAACATCGTCGCCGCGAGCAAGCCACCGGCGCCCGTCGCCTCGTTCGCTACGCGCGAAGCGGTGCTGCAGAAAAATCCCGGCCAACCGCTGACGACGAATCAACTGCGCACGCTGCCCGCCGTGCAGAACAACGGTGCCGGAGACCGCGCGGTTGCCGGCGGCGCTTCGCGCAACGTCGAGAAGGTCAAGGTCGTAACCAATACCGGTGTGCCGGCGAGCGCGCCGGCGGCGCCGCTGATCGCGCGTCCGAGCGCAGGCAATCCGAACGCGAACGCCAATGCCGACAAGCGCCGGGGAGCCGGTCCGCAAGGCGGCCAAGCGCAGAATGGCAACCCAGCCGTCGACAATTCGGCCGGCCGCGCCGTCACCAACGCGCAAGGCGGGCGTCCGGTCAATGCCGGACCGCAGACGGATCGCGCGGTCACGACCCAGGGTGGTAATGGACGGGAAGGACGGCCGGCCAACACCGGGCCGCAGACGGATCGCGCGGTCACGAATGCCCAAGGCGGGAATGCGCAGGCTGGACAGCCTGCGGGAAATGGGCCGCAGAAGACCGAGCACCTGCAGTCAAGCCGTTTCGTCAATCCGAATGCCGGCGGCAACAAGTCCGGCAACGCCAATGCAGGCAATGCGGCGGACACCAACGCGCGCGGCAACGCAGCGAATGGTCGCGGCAATGCGGGCGGCGAGGGCAAGCAGCCGGTGACGTCGTCGCAACCGTATAACAATGCACGCCAGACCAACAGCGCGGTGACCCAGGGCGCAAACGCGGGCCAGGGCAATGCGCCGGCGTACACGGCGGAGCGCAAGGTCAACAGTAGCAACGGCACCGGCCAGGAGCAGAACAAGGCCGTGCAGGGGAACGGGCGCGAGTATCGTGCCCCGCAATCGCCGTCAAACCAGGGCTCGCAGGATGCGCGCGTGACCTCGATGCCGCAGTCGAGCGTGCAGTCCCAGCGAAACGCCGAACACAAGCAGCCGCAGCAACAGGTGCAACAGCAACAGCAGCAGCAGGTGCAGCAGCAACAGGTCCAGCGCGCTCCGCCGCCGCCGCCACAGCAGGTCCAGCGCCCGCCGCCGCCGCCGCCGCAGATGCAGCGTCAGCCGCCGCCGCAACAACAGCAACCACAACAGCAACAGCAAGGAAGGGGCGACAAGAACAAGGACAAGGACAAGGACAAAGACAAGAGTGGCGGAGGCGGTCACTAAACGACCGCAACACTACTGACCACACGCCCGGGCCATGCCCGGGCGTTCCTTTTTTGGCTCCCGCGAACGGACCGTCACGGCCGGTAGCGGGTTAAACTACGACGATGGTCAAGATCCTTCTCAACGGCACGCCTCGCGAAGTGGCGGCAAACCTCAGCGTTGGCGAGTTGCTCGATGCCGAGGGCTATGCCCAGCGCAAGGTAGCCGTCGAAGTCAACCGCGAGATCGTTTCCCGGAGTCTGCATGCACAGCGCATCGTGCGCGATGGCGACCGAATCGAAATCGTTCACGCGATAGGTGGAGGCTGAATGCCGACTGGGGGTGAGTACCAGGGATGGTTCTTGGCGAGCTGCTGCTCTTACTCCAGTTGCCATCGAAACATTTGTACACTTTTACAGAAGCACCCATGAACGCCCAATCCGCCCCAACTACGCAGTTCTCCGGCGACCCCCTCGTCATCGCCGGCATTGCCTATCGCTCGCGTCTGCTCACCGGCACCGGCAAGTTCAAGGACCTCGAGGAAACACGCCGCGCAACCGAAGCCGCCGGCGCGCAAATCGTGACCGTGGCGATCCGGCGCAGCAACATCGGCCAGGATCCCGGCCAGCCGAACCTGCTCGATGTCCTGCCGCCGAGCCGCTATACGATCCTGCCGAACACCGCCGGCTGCTACAACGCCGAAGACGCCGTGCGCACGTGCCGTCTCGCGCGCGAGCTGCTGGATGGCCGCAATCTCGTGAAACTCGAGGTCCTCGGCGATCCGAAGACGCTGTTCCCGGACGTCGTGCAGACCTTGCGCGCTGCCGAAACACTCGTCGCCGACGGTTTCGCCGTGATGGTTTACACGAGCGACGATCCAATCCTGGCCCGGCGCCTGGAAGAAATCGGCTGCGTCGCGGTCATGCCGCTTGCCGCGCCAATCGGCTCGGGCTTGGGCATCCAGAATCGCTGGAACATTCTGGAAATTGTGGAAAATGCGAAAGTCCCGGTACTGGTCGACGCCGGCGTCGGCACCGCGTCGGATGCGGCGATCGCGATGGAGCTCGGCTGCGACGGCGTACTCATGAACACGGCGATTGCCGGGGCGCGCGATCCGGTGCTGATGGCCAGCGCAATGCGCAAGGCGGTCGAGGCCGGGCGCGAGGCCTTTCTGGCCGGGCGCGTTCCACGCAAGCGCTATGCGTCGGCATCGAGTCCGATAGACGGCACGGTTGGCTGATGGAAAGCCGGTGACGTCACAAGGCATCCCTCATCCGGGCCCTCTGCCTCAAGCGGAAGAGGCGGATCAGCGTCACCGTCACATTCGCAGCTTCGTGTTGCGACAGGGGCGCATGACGACGGCACAGCAGCGCGCGTTCGTCGAGCACTGGCCGCGTTATGGCCTCGATCCGCAGGACGGCCCACCGTCATGGGCTAGCGTGTTCGGCCGCGCCGCGCCGCTGATTCTCGAGATCGGTTTCGGCAACGGCGAGCAGCTGCTGTGGTCGAGCCTGCATGAACCGGACTGCGACTTCCTCGGCATCGAAGTGCACCGCCCGGGTGTTGGCCGCCTGATGAATGCGCTGGCTGCCAACAATGTGAACAATGTTCGCTTGTATAACCATGATGCCGTATCCGTGCTCGAGCGATGCATTGCTCCGTCGAGCCTGGCCGGCGTTCGCATTTACTTCCCGGACCCGTGGCCGAAGCAGCGCCAGCAGAAGCGCCGCCTGATCCAGCCCGACTTCGTCGCGCTGCTGGCGACGCGCGTCGGCCCCAAGGGCGTATTGCATTTGGCGACCGATTGGGCGGACTATGCGGAACAAATGCGCGAGGTACTCGATCATGCGCCCGCATGGCGCAACCTGCACGGCACGCAATTCGCGCCGCGGCCGGCGTGGCGTACGGAAACCCGCTTCGAGCGCCGTGGACTGCGGCTCGGTCACGGCGTATGGGATCTGGTCTATGAACGCCGAACCTGACGGCCTCGACATCGCCCGCTCCAGCGCCCGATATTCAATATAAGAACAAAACAATAAAGCCGCCCCGATGAACACCGGCCTGATTCTCACCCACGACATGATGCTCGTGCTCGGGCTGGTGACGTTCACCGTGCTGATGCTGGTGCTCGAGTGGATCCGCGCGGATCTGATCGCGCTACTGGTCATCGTCGTAATCGGCATCACGCGCCTGATGCCGGTCGAGCAATTGTTCGACGGCTTCGCCGGCAACGCCGTGATCTCGCTGCTCGGCGTCATGATCATGGGCGCGGGCCTGGATCGCACCGGCGTGCTGAACAAGGCCGCCTCGTTCCTGCTGCGACTGTCCAGCGGCATCGAGTCGCGGCTGCAGGTCCTGATCAACGCGATGGTCGGATCGCTCTCCGCGATCATGCAGAGCCAGGCACTGGCGACACTGTTCCTGCCGGTCGCCAGCCGCGTCAGCGCGCGCACCGGCGTGCCGCTCGGCCGGCTGCTGATGCCGATGGCATTTTGCATCCTGGCCGGCACGAACATCACGATGATCTCGAACTCGCCGCTGATCCTGCTCAACGACCTGATCGCGAGCGCGAACCGCACGCTGCCGCAGGGCGCGCACACGATCGAACCGTTCTCGCTGTTCGCGATCGCCCCGGTCGGCATTCCGCTGCTGCTGGTGGGTCTGGGCTACTTCGCCCTGTTCACGCGCCGGCTGCTGCCGCTGGACGAGGAAAGCCAGAACGTCACGCCGGGCCGCACCGAAACCTACTTCGCCGAGACCTACGGCATCGACGGCGAGGTGTTCGAACTGACCGTGACCGCGGAGAGCCCGCTGGTCGGCATGAGCATCGCCGAGGCCGAGGCCCTGCGCGGCGCGCCGTTGATCCTGGCGATCAAGAACGGCGACGAAGTGCGATTGGCACCACCGGCCGACACGATGATCTGGGTCGGAACGATTCTGGGCGCACTCGGCAAGCGCGAGCAGGTCAGCGACTTCGCCAACCTCAACCTGCTGCGCGCGCAGACGCGGCTGCGCAACTTCCGCGACATGTTCAATCCGACCCGCGCCGGCATCGCCGAAGCCGTGATCCCGCCGAACTCGCAATTC
>DASSGP010000387.1:0-2765 GCA_035693405.1 Rudaea sp.
CGCAGCGCCGCGTTCAGATGATGCACGACGGCCAGATGCTTGGCGTCGTACAGGCTTTCCTCGGCGCCGATGATGCCCTCCGTGCGCAGCACCTGTTCGGCGTGCTCCATGCCCTCTTCGGACAGGTGCACCTGTTTCTGCTTTTCGTCGACGTAGTAATCGCCGCCGGTGTCTTCCTTGTCCTGCTTGGTCAGTTTCGGCACGATCCGGTTCACGCGCACGTACAACTGCGGCGAATCGTCGGACGGACCGGAGATGATCAGCGGCGTGCGCGCCTCGTCGATCAGGATCGAGTCGACCTCGTCGACGATCGCGTAGTTCAGGCCGCGCTGGTAACGCTGCTCCTTGCCGAGCGCCATGTTGTCGCGCAGGTAGTCGAAGCCGAACTCGTTGTTCGTGCCGTAGGTGATGTCGGCAGCATAGGCCTCGCGCTTATTCGCGTGGTCCATGCCCGGATAGACGACGCCGACGCTCATGCCGAGGAAGTTGTAGATCTTGCCCATCCAGGCCGAGTCGCGCCGGGCGAGGTAATCGTTGACGGTGACCAGGTGCACGCCCTTGCCGGCCAGCGCGTTGAGGTACACGGGCAGCGTGGCCACGAGCGTTTTGCCTTCGCCGGTGCGCATCTCGGCGATCTTGCCCAGATGCAGGACCATGCCGCCGATCAGCTGCACGTCGTAGTGGCGCAGGCCGAGCACGCGGCGGCTCGCTTCGCGCACGACGGCGAAAGCCTCGGACAGCAAGTCATCGAGCGTTTCACCGGCCGCCAGGCGCTGCTTGAAGACGTCGGTCTTGGCGCGCAGTTCCTCGTCGGTCAGTGCCTGCAACGCCGGTTCGAAGGCGTTGATCTTTGCCACGCTTTTGTTGAGCTGGCGCAGCAACCGCTCGTTGCGACTGCCGAAGATGCCCGTGAGGATGCGATTGAACATGGGTTGGAAACTTTTTTTGGAATGGGGATTCGGGCGGCTGCGGTGTCAGGAAACTCCGAGCGCTCGAATCGCTCTTTTAGCCCCTCCCCCTTGATGGGGGAGGGGTTGGGGAGAGGGTGACGCCTGCGGAGCAGGCGCCTACGGCGCCTCCCCCTCTCCCGCCGCGCTGCGCGCGTCGACCTCTCCCCCAAGGGGAGAGGTGGTCGGCGGCATACGACAGGATTCGAGTATTAGTTCCTCAAGCCACAGCCGAAAAACGAAGGCCGCCATGATACGGCGGCCTCCGCACAAAACAAGACATTTTGGGCCGTGAGGCCCGCTTTCAAGCCCGCTTGGAGGCCCTGTTCACGTAGGTCAGCGGATTCACGGCGCGGCCGTGCAGCCAGACCTCGAAGTGGCAATGCGGGCCGGTTACCCGGCCGGTCGAACCAACTTTGGCGATGACGTCGCCGGCGTGCACGCGCTGACCAAGCTGAGCGATGTTCTTCGAGTTGTGCGCATAGCGCGTCATGTAGCCGTTGCCATGGTCGACCTCGATGACGTTGCCGTAGCCGGGCCTATCGCCATTGAACGTGATGACGCCGTCTGCGACGGCCGTGATCGGCGTGCCGGGCGGCGCGTCGAAGTCGATGCCCGCATGGTATTCGCCGAAGCCGTTGATCGGATCGGCGCGCGAACCGAAGCCGGAGCCGATGTAGCCGCTCGCCACCGGATAACCGCTCGGCAGCAGCGCATTGTCGAGCTTGCGGTCGAGCAGGAGTTTTTCCAGAACGCTCAGCTGTGTTTCCTCGTCGGTGAAGCGCGCGCGCAATGTCGCAATATTGCCGGCGAGGTCGAAATTCAGTGCGTGCGACACGGCGCCCGGATCTTCCGGTCCGCCCATGGCGGGCGCTTCGTCGAAGGCGAATTCGCCGTCGTCGAGCTTGCCGATCTTGGTCAGGCGCTGGCCGAGCGCATTGAGCCGGGTGGCCTGCGCCTGCAGCGCGCCGAGTTGTATCGCCAGCGCGTCGAGGTCGCGGCGCGAGGCAGTCTCGAGATTGTCGATCGTGTTCTGTTGCGCGGCGATCGCGCCATGCAGGGCCTTCACTTCACCGAGCGTATGATCGCGGGGATTGGCGAAAATCAGCGCCGATGCAAAACCGAAAACCATGAAACCGAGGGCACAAGCGCCGCAGACTGCGGCAACCTTGGCCCGCGCGCGCCAGCAGCGAAGATTCAGCGAAGTCGGGCGCGCACCGGGATTGGTGACGATTATGATGTTCATGCGTTTGGTATCTTCCGCATTCAGGTTTTCGCCATGCAGCCAGATCCCCGCTCATCCAAGTTGCGCTCCACCGCCAAACCGGTCGGTGAAAGCGGCCCCGTCACGGCGCTGCTTGCGCGCGCGCGAGCACTTGATGCACTGGATCGCCAACTGCGCCAACCGCTCCCGGAAGCACTGCGTCGCCAGTGTTGCCTGGCTAGCGTGCAATCCGGTCGGATTGTCTTCCTGGCAAGCTCCTCGGCCTGGGCGGCAAAACTGCGTCCGTATCAGAACGCACTCATTGCCCAAGCCCGCGTAATCTCGGGCCTGCCGGTCGAAAAATTTGCTGTCAAAGTGGCACCCCTGCCCCCCCGTCCCCGAGGTCAAACAAGGCGAAAGCCCCTTTCTCCTGCCGCTGCGGAACATCTCAAGACAGCAGCACGATCCCTCGCCGACCCCGAACTGCGAGCCGTATTCCTAAGTTTGGCGTCCCTCGCCGAGAAATCTTCTTCCGAATCGGAACAGTAATCGAACTGTAATCGATTGCCGTCACGATGTCCGTGACGGCGGTCGAAACTTTACATTGCCTGGGC
>DASSGP010000388.1:0-3195 GCA_035693405.1 Rudaea sp.
ACGGAAACCGGCAAGGTCGAAGGATCGGGCGGAGGCGGGGGCGGCGCCGGCGCGACAACGACGGGCGCCGCCGCCGTTTTTGCCCCATCCGCCGCGCCATTCGCGGTCTGCGGCGCGTTCGCGCCGGCTACCGCGGGATTCGGCACAGCGGCGTTCACTCCGGTACTGGCGGTCCCCTGGCCCTGGTTTGCGACAGGCGCCACCTGCGCCAGCGTCGGCTCTTGCTGCGCGTTGTTGTTGCCGACTGTCGGGTCGACGCCGGCCGACGTAAGCCCGGCCCCCGCCCATGCCGACGGCATGAGGGCGCAACAGGCCGCAAGCAACAGGATTCGCGAACTCATCATCGGCTAATGGTAGCGCGGATGCGCGCGTCGCGCGACGATTCCGCAAGCCGAAGGACGGTTCAGCCGGCGCCGCCGGCACGCTCCGTTAGAATGCCTGCATGCCGGCGTCGCTCCCGACACGAACGATCACGATGCCCGTTGTCGGCATTCTGGCCGCGTTGTCGCTGTCGGCGTGTTCGACGATCGGTTATTACGGTCATCTGGCGCGGGGCGAATACTCGATGCTGGCTGCGCGCCAGCCGATAGCGCGCATCATCGCCGACCCGACCGCCGACGCGACGCTCAAAGCCCGGCTCGAGCTGGCCGAACAGGCGCGCGCGTTCGCCTCGGACAAACTCGGTCTGCCGCGCAATGCCAGCTACACGAACTACGCCGATCTGAAACGGCAGTACGCGACCTGGAACGTGTTTGCCGCGCCGGAGTTTTCGGTGCAAGCGGTCGAACACTGCTATCTGTTTGTCGGCTGCCTCGCCTACCGCGGCTACTTCGATCGCGAGCGCGCCGATGCCGAAGCCGCGCGCCTGAAAGCAAAGGGTCTCGACACCTGGGTCGGTGGTTCGGCGGCGTATTCGACGCTCGGCTGGTTCGCCGACCCGATCCTGAACACGATGCTGCGCTGGGACGACGACGAACTTGCAGCGACGATCTTCCATGAACTCGCGCACCAGCGCCTGTTCGTCAAGGGCGATACCGAGTTCAACGAATCGTTCGCAACGTTCGTGCAGTACGAGGGCCTGCGCGAATGGCGCGCCGCGCGCGGCCTGCCTCCCGGAGACAGTGCCGGCCGCCAGCACGAAGACGAATTCGAGCATCTCGTGCTCGACACGCGCGAGCGCCTGCGCCTGCTCTACGCCATGACGTTGCCGCCTGACGCGATGCGCGAGCGCAAGCGTGAGGAGATCGAACGCCTGCGAGCGGAGTATTCGCGCCTGCGCGACACGCAGTGGCAAGGCAAAGGGGGCTACGACGAATGGATCAATTCCGGGATAAACAATGCAAAGTTATTGCCGTTCGGACTCTACCGCCGCTGGGTGCCGGCGTTCTCTGCCGTGTTCGCACAGCATGGCCGCGAATGGACCGCGTTCTACGTGGCGGCCGCGAAGATCGCGCGCCTCGATGCTGCGGCGCGCGTCGAGGCTTTGTCTGGACTGCAGGACGTCAAGCCCTGATTCATTTGCCCCTGATTGGCGGGATAGCTGGAACCACGAGTTGTCTCCGGTCAGCTCGCATGGCCTTCGGTCAGCGCGCTGGTCATTGCGTGCCACCTTCCTTGTGGAACACGTAGACGAAGCGGTCGGTCTTGCCGAGCATTGGCTCCTGGTACGAAATCTTGTCGAGCTTGTCGCCCGGCTTGCGCAGGATGTTGCTCTTCGCAACGACCTTGAAGCCGTGCGATTCGAAGTCCTTGCGCGTGAACGCCTCGTCGATCCGGTGCAACGAACTGGCATCCGAGCTTCCACTGCCGGGTTTCGCGGAATGATCGACGACCACGAGGATGCCGCCGGGCTTGAGCGCGCGCGCGATCTGGTCAAGCACCGGCGGAACATCGATCTTCGGCCAGTTGCCCGGATCCACCCAGTACAGATCGTGGTAGACCTTGACCATGACAACGGCATCGAGCGAGCCGTCCTTCAGGCCCATGTGGGCCGGATCGACGGTGCGATGCTCGACGTTCGTCAGATGGTGCTTCTCGATGCGCTCCTTCCAGGCGTCCTTGACGAACTTGTCGTACGGTACATTGTTGAGCAGCAGCACATGGCCGGTGTCGCCGACGATGTAGCTGAGCAATTCGCTGTAGTAGCCGTCGGCAGCCAGGAAATCGGCGACCTGCATGCCGGGTTGGATTCCCGACAGACGAAGCAGGTCCGCGGGACGGTCGGTCGGGTCGCGTTTCAGATCGGCGGCGCTACGGCCGGGATGCGCAACCGCGGCGTCATACACGTCTGCGCTGAATGCCGGATCGGCGATACCAACGGCCAACAGCACCGCAGCCAGGGAGAACCAACGTCGTATATTCGCGCTCATGGAAGACTCCGATTTCGGCGGTCGGCTTGTTCGGAGGATGCTCCGGACCAGCAAGGCTCGACCCGTGCCGAAAGTCGTAGCGGCGGGAAGCGCGCAATTTTATGCAAGCGGCTGCCTTCGCCATGATTCGTGCCAGCTCCGCATCGTTGAGGCTGGCACATTACCGACCGCCGCGCCCTGGAACGCGCCATGTCGCGCGCGGCGTAGTAAAATGACGGCACGCCAGCCCGGAGGCGAAGATGCACTATCTCATCACCGGTGGCAGCGGATTTATCGGCAGCGCCCTGTGCCGTAGTCTGATAGCGGACGGCCATCGCGTGACGGTGCTTACCCGCGACATCGTCCGCTCACGGCAGCGCGTGCCGGATGCCGTCTTCGTGATCGATCGCTTCGACTTCGCCCAGGAAGTCGACGCTGTCGTCAATCTCGCCGGCGAGAATCTGGCGAGCGGCCGATGGACCGCGGCGCGCAAGCATGAGTTTGTCGCCTCGCGCATCGGCATGACCAAGCGCGTGCTCAACTGGATCGAACGGCAGGACTCTCCGCCGCGCGTGCTCGTCTCTGGTTCGGCAGTCGGCTGGTACGGGCCATCCGGCGACGAGATACTCGACGAGGGCGCCGACATCGGCAACGATTTTTCCGCACATCTGTGCCGCGACTGGGAAGCCGAAGCGGAAAAGGCCGAAGCGCTTGGCGTCCGAGTCTGCCGCGTGCGCACCGGCATCGTGCTCGGCGCCGACGGCGGCGCGCTCAAGAAAATGTTGCTGCCGTTCCGGCTCGGCGTCGGCGGGCCGATGGGCAGTGGCCGACAGTGGATGAGCTGGAT
>DASSGP010000389.1:0-19468 GCA_035693405.1 Rudaea sp.
CTGGTGGCAGGATAGAGCGCAAGAAACCGCTCGCGCAGCCGTGTCGCCTTCGGCCATGAAGCATCCGGTGGCCCATTGCTCAGGACATGCACGCCCGGACCGAGCGGCCAGGCTTCGTCGCGCAAGCTGCTGGCGCAAGCCACCGTTTCGCGATCGCCGACGACGAAATTGAACGGCCCGAATTCTGCGCGGTGCGCCGCCGTCTCACGCGCATACGAAACCGGCATCGCCCCACCACGCGCAAACGTCGCGACCAGCTCGCCGCGCGATCGTGTTCCGCGCCGCGGCGTGCCGCTGCGCACGTTCGTGATCGCGGCAAAACGCCCTTTGCGGTTCAGCGCGAGCCAGGAGCCGCCGGCTTCGAGATCGCGCCCGCCGATCACATCCGGCGCATCGGCCCATGCCTGTGCCGGAGCGCTGGGGCGCGCGTGATACTCGTCGCGATTGCCGAGCAGCAGCCAAGGCCGCCGTGGCACGACGTTGAAGGCAAGCAGGATCAGGCACATGGCAAGCAGCCAAGCGGATGCATGCGCCACTCAATTGCTGGCAGGTGGCGCCGTTGCGCCGGGCATTGCCTGAATTTTCTGGTCAACGGCGACGATCCGCGCGTTGTTCGGCGACAACTCGCGCGCGGATGCGAGCGCACGCGCCGCTTCGGCGCGCAACCCCTGTCCGACGCGCACCTCGGCCTGGTCGAGAAACACGTTTGCCAGGCGTTCGCGCATCGCCGGCAGCGCGTTGTCGCCCGGCGACAGATCGCCGATTGCGTCGAGGTATGCATATGCCTTGTTCGGCGTGCCGGCTTTCAACGCCTGCTCGAACAATTCCTTCGCGCGCACCGGTATGCGGTTCAGACCGGCGAACGCCTTGGCATTGTTGCCATCGAGAGCGAGCACCGCGCGATACTTGTCGTAGGCGCTGTCGCCGGGCGGCACGTTGAGGTTGCCGGCGGCGACGGCTTTCTCCGCTTCATCGAGCAACTGGTCGACGCGCGCCTGATCGGCCGGTGCTGCCTTGCTCTGGTTTTTTTCGATGTCGATGCGTTCGCGCTCTTCGCGCAGGCGCGACCTGGCCGCCTTGAGGTCGGCGAGCTCCGGCGCGATCGCCTCGGCCTGGCGCAGCAACTTTTCCGCTGACGCATTGTTGTGGTCGTCGAGCGCCGCGTTGGCCTGGATCACGAACGCCTGGGCGACGCGGCGCAAGCCAGCCTTGGCGCGTGCGTTGGCCGGGTCGCGCTTGCTCGCGGCCAGAAACAGCGCCTGCGCCCCTTCGGCGCCGTCGATCTTCCCGGCGCGCAACTGCGTCTCGGCCTTGGTCAGTTGCTGGTCGAGCGCCTGCGCATCGGTCTCGTGCATCTTCGCCAGCGCAGCGCGCAGCTCGGCAATAGCCGGATGATTCGGCGACAACTGGGCGAGTTCCGCGATGCGCTGGTTCGCCAAATCCGCATTGCCCGCATTGATTGCTTCGCGCGCTTGCACGGTCTGCGCTTCGGCGACTTTCTTCAGGCCATTGAGCGCCAGGCTGTTGGTTGCGTCGGCATCGAGCACGCGCTGATAGAACGTGCTCGCCCCGTTTTCGCCGATCAGGCGGCCGGCGGCGAGCGCCGCATCACCGCTCTGAAGCAGGTCCTCGGTGGCGGTATTGCGCGTTTCCGCCGTGTGCAGGGTCGCCTTGATCTGCTCGATTTCCGGTCCGCCGCCGAGCACTTCCTCCGCGACGGCGGCATCGCTGCGCGCCGCGGCGAGATCATTGCGTGCGAGCGCCGCGCGGGCCTGTTCGATCAGGCGCGCACCGACGTTGTCCAGGCCATGCCGTGCCTGCTCGTTGTCCGGATCGAGCGCGCGCGCCTTCTGGAACAGTTCGCGCGCGCTGTCGCCCTGCGTGCCAACCAGCCGGTTCTCGGCGAGCGCCTTCTGACCGCGCGCAATCAGCGTGTTCAGTTCGGTGTTCGGCAACAGCGCGCGCAGACGATCCTGGTAGAACCAGGCAGCGCCGGCGCCGCCAGCCAGCAGCAACAGCACGACCGTGACGATCAGGTAGCGCCGCGAGGACGCGGGCTGCGGCGTGCGCGCCGACGCGCCACGCGGCCGCCAGCTCGCCGCGGCGACAACGTCGTCCATGCGGCCAATGCTGGGTTCGGCGCGATGGCGCATCGCCGGCGCCGGCGTGGTGACGCGGTTGCCGGAGGATGACGCTGCCGCACCAGGCACCTCGCGCAAGTACGCCGCCTCGGGATTGTCGAATTCGTGCAGGTCGCCGTTCGCAATCGCGATCTCGACCTGTTCGATTGCATCGGCGAGCTGCTGGCCGTTCTGATAGCGTTCGTCCGGCTGCTTGGCCAGCAGGCGATTCAGTATCTGCTGAATCGGCGCGAGGTGCTCCGGCAGCACCGGAATCGGCTGGGTGATATGCATGATGCCGACTGCCAGGGAATCGTCGGCGTGGAACGGCACGCGGCCGACCAGCAATTCGTAGAGCACGATTCCCAAACTATACAAATCCGCGCGGCCATCGATCGGCCGTCCGCGCGCCTGCTCGGGGCTCATGTAGTGCGGCGTGCCGATGACCGCGCCGGTGCGCGTCATGCGTGTCGACGAGTCCGCGGCGCGGGCGATACCGAAGTCGGTCAGCGCGGCGCTGCCGTCCTCGCGCAGCAGGATGTTGTCGGGCTTGACGTCGCGGTGGACGAAACCCTTGGCATGCGCGTAGTGCAGGGCCAGGCCGATCTCCCGGGTCACGCGCAGCGCGAAGCCGACCGGCCGCGGTCCGGCGTCGCGCGCCAGAACCGGCCCGCCGCCGAGATACTCCATCGCGATGTAGTTCGCCTCGCCGGCGCGGCCCACGTCATGGATGCCGACGACGTGCCGGTGGTGCAGCTTGGCGGCGATGCGCGCTTCGCGCAGGAAGCGCTCGGAAAAATCCGGATCGGCCTGCAGCGAAGGCGACATCACCTTGAGCGCGACTTCGCGCTGGACGGACTCCTGCAATGCCAGGTAGACGGTGGCCATGCCACCGCGGCCGAGCTGACGCAGGATGCGGTAACCGGGTATTTCGATCACGTTCGAGTCCGTACCTTGCCAGCGGCACGAACGGGAGGCCTATCCCCCCGCCGTGGCAGCCACACTAATCATCAAGCATAGCATGAGGGCCGTTGCGGATTTCCCGGCAGGGCGCGACAAACCGGCGTAAAACAATGGCTTGGCGTCATGTGTCGCAGCAACGCCGCGAACTTACGCAAGGCGCCGGGCCTCGATGACATTCGGTACGCCGGACAGGCGCCCAAGCAGCGTCGACAATTGTTCGAAGTCGGCCACGCGCACGGCGAAATTCATCGTGGTGAGACTCGTCGCGGGATCGACGCGCGTGTTGACCGCGAGCAGATGCACGTTCGCCGCGGCAATGACGTTGGTGACGTCCTTGTGCAGCCATTTGCGGTCGTAGCCGCGCACGAGCAGGTCGACTTCGTACGATTGCGAGCGCGCGCCGCCCCATTCGACCTCGATCGCACGGCTCGGGTCGCTGCGCCGCAGGCGGGCGAAGCTCGCGCAGTCGGTGCGATGGATCGACACGCCGCGCCCACGCGTTATGTAACCGGCGATTGCGTCGCCGGGCAGCGGCTGGCAGCAGCGCGCGAGTGTCGTCAGCAGATTGCCGACGCCCTCGATCACGACCGCGTCCTTGTCGCGTTTCGGCGCGCGCGGGACCGGCGCGCTCGGCGTGGGCGCCGGGGCGTGGGTCTCGTGCAGCACGCGCGCGATCTGACTCGGGGTCACGTCGCCGAGCGCGAGCGCCACGAGCAGGTCGTCGAGCGTCTTGACGTGGAACTTCGGCGGCAAAGTATCCAATTCCACATTGCTCAATGCCAGGCGCTTGAGTTCCTTGTCGAGAATCGCGCGCCCGGCCGCAAGGTTCGCCGCGAGGTCGGCATGCTTGAACCACGCCCGCACTTTCTGCTGCGCGCGATGCGTGGTCAGGTAACCATGGTGCGCCGACAGCCAGTCGCGGCGCGGCTCGAGCGTCTTGCCGGTCAAAATCTCGACGCGGTCGCCGCTGACCGGCTGGAAATTCAGCGGCACGATGCGGCCGTTGACCTTCGCGCCCTGGCAGCGGTGGCCCACGTCGGTATGCACGTGATAGGCGAAATCGAGCACGGTCGCATCGCGCGGCAGATCCATGACCCTGCCTTGCGGCGTCAGCAGGTAGACGCGGTCTTCGAGGATGTCGGTCTTGAAGCCGGCGAGCAGCGCAGCATCATCCTCGTGTTCGTCCTTGGCCTCGAGCAATTGGCGCATCCAGGAAATCTTGCGTTCGAAGCTCTGATCGGCGCCACCGCCCTCTTTGTAGCGCCAGTGTGCCGCGACGCCGCGTTCGGCATGCGCGTGCATCTCGTGCGAGCGGATCTGCACTTCCAGCGTCTTGCCTTCGGGGCCGATCACCGCGGTGTGCAACGACTGGTAGTGATTGCCCTTCGGCCGCGCGATATAGTCGTCGAACTCGCTCGGCACCGGCGGCCACAGCGTGTGCACGATGCCGAGCGCGGCGTAGCAGGCGGCCACGTCCTCGACCAGCACGCGCAGCGCACGGATGTCATACAGCGCGGAGAACTCGCCGCCCTTGCGCTGCATCTTCTTCCAGATCGAGTAGATGTGCTTCGGCCGGCCGGCGATATCGGCTTCGATTCCCGCCTCGGCCAGCGCCCGCCGCAGCGTTCCCATCGCGACCGCGATGAAACGCTCGCGATCCGCGCGGCGCTCATCGACGAGCTTGGCGATGCGCCGATAGGTTTCGCCGTGCAGATAGCGGAATACGAGGTCTTCGAGCTCCCACTTCAGCTGCCAGATGCCGAGACGATTGGCCAGCGGCGCGTGGATGTCGGCAGTGAGTTGCGCCAGTTCGTGGCGCTGCTCGGGCGGCAGGTTGGCGGCCGCGCGCATGCGCACGAGTTGCCGGGCCAGCAGGATGAAGACGACACGCAGGTCGCGGATGATCGCCAGCAGTAATCGGCGCAGCCCTTCGGCGCTGCCCGCGCTGCTGCGCGTGGCGTGCAACGACCAGACTTTTTCGGCCGCCTGCTGGCCGTCGACGAGGTCACGCACACCCGCCGGGAGGCGAGCCAGCTCAGGCGCCGTCAGCGCGACGCCGCATTGTTGCAAAGTGTGCAAAATACAGGCGGCCAGCATTTCGGCATCGCCTTCCAGATTCTCGAGCAGGCCGAGCGTGCCAATCAGTTCGGGTTCGGCCTGGACAAACGCCTGGCAGGCTTCGACCCGGTCGCGCAGCGCTACAACGGGCGCGAAGGCGGCCACACCGTGCGCAATTACAACACGATCGAGCCAGGACCACAGGCTCACCAGGTATTCGGCGGAGCGTTTCACGCGGCCATTCTAGCGGGCCGCCATGCGCCTCGTAAGCGCGGTGAAGCAAAATGAAGACCCCAGAAACGAAAAAATCGACCAACGTCGATTTATGAACTACTCTGATTTTCCCCGATTGCTTGCCCCTGCCGCGTTGCTCTTTAAGGGGTTACGACGATCCTGAATTGTTTCGCCGATATCTGTGCGGACTCGCCTGCGGGGAATACTGCCATCTGGTCGGTAATCGTCACCGTACACAGCGACGAACCCGTCACCAGCGGAGTCTTCAACTGGAAAAGAAGGTCAAAGCTGGTCGGCGCTGAAAGCTCCGCGACCGGTTGATTCACGAAGATCGCGTCCTGTTCGCCCGACTGGCCGCACACGACACTGTTGACGTCAGTTGTCTGGGAAGCCAGTTCGTCGAATGCCGCCGCTGGGCCCGGCAGGGCGGAAATCACGCCGTTCATTTGGACCACGTTGAAAGTACCGCCGCAATTGTTTGCAGCGACCGAGCATGAGTACGTGGGATAGGATGTTCCGCCCTGTTTCGAATCCGGGGCGCTAGGCATGACGCCGCCAAATGCAACGAGCGGCGCGCTATTCACCTTGCTCTGGACATGGATCGGCACATTGACCGCGGCGCTCGACTTGCCAGCCGCGTCCATCGCGACGATGCTCGCCGAGGCACCCACGCCACCCGGATCGGTGGCGAACAGGTTGCCTTGGCCTTGATACGCCGCGCCGACAGAAGCGTTCCACCAGTTCGGATCGGCAAAATTGACGTCGATCGTGCACGTACGGTTGACCGGTGTGCCACCGGCGGACGTCAGGGTGCAGTTCGGCGTCACCGGAATCTGCAAGCCAGCCAGATTCAAGGTCACATCCGCCTTCAGAGTCGATCCGGTCTCCGGCGTATCGGAATCGGTGATATTGAAGCTGAGCGATCCGCTGTCCGTATTCTCGGCAAGCGCGCCGAGCTTTCCGGAGAACACCGTCCACGCGTCACCGCTCTGCACGACTGCTGGCGGCGAGTTCGCATAACCGGCACTGACGTTGTCGCCGATGAAGTTCTCGTCGAGGTCGAACGGCGAGAACAGCGCGGTTATCACGAGGGGACTGGTTACAGCTGAAAGGCTGGTAACGTTGCTGGCGAACTTGCGAAAAGCGACGAAGTGGAATTGCTTCGCGGGAGCCGGCGCAATCGAAGCACCTAGCGATATTCCTGTCTGGGCGTAATTGGAGTAATTGATGTTGATGTCGCCAAACGCCGGCGTCGTGCCACCGGGCGGCGCGGGCGACGCACAACTCTGAACTCCGGCCGGGGCCAGACACCATTGACCCGACGTCGCGAGTCCTGCGCTGGCCTCAAAGAACGACGTATCGAAACCTTCGATCAAGGCAAAGTTACAATCAATACCGTTTGGAGCAGTGCCCGTGCCCACTGGCGGCAGGCACATCGAAGCGTAGCTAGCCGGCAGCTGCGGAATCGTGACATCGATGGTGTAACCGTAGAAATCCGTCGGACTAGTCGGAACGTGGAATACGGTCAGCACGACAGAACTGTTGAACGATATCTTCTGCGTCGGACTATAGTTCGGGCCTTCGAACTGGTCCCGCATCACGCCCGGCGTCGGGCCATTCACGCCGTTGGCGTCAAGCCCGTAGCAGACGAGCGCGGGATCGCCGAGCACGCGCATCGTGCTGCCGTCAAAGCTCATCGATGCGCCTCTTGCGGATGCCGGCGTCGTCGGGTCGGTGGCAGACGCTCCGAACACGAATGGTTTGAGGCTCGTTACGCCGTTCGGGCTGTAGTAGAGCGGGCTTACCTGCCCGTAGACCACCGTTGGTGCCGACGTATCACCGCAGAGCAGAGGTGTCGACGTGATCGGCTCACTCACGCCCGTGCTAGTCATAATCATGGGGAAGGCCACGCCCGGCGGCGCGACGAGTTGCGTCACTGGCTCCTCACCCGCTACCAGCGACATGGCAGTTGCCGTTGGTGCATAGGACAAAACGGCCGTTGCCGAAATAATTGGGATTGCTAACCACTTCAACTGCATGCACCGTGCTCCAATTCAGAATCTGTGAAACCGCTCCGTGGCACCATCACTCCATGTGACCTACCATACAGCGTGAGGCCACGGCGGTGATCTTCACGGCCATGGCCTTCGGATAGGACAGTTCGCCCCACTGTTACAATATAGCGCCGAACCCTAGCTTTACGTGTTAAATTGCGGTTACTCGTAGGGTTTTCCCCGATAAAGCGTAGCCGTCAACTGTCGTTGCCGCCCTGCAGGGATGCTGCATGGGCATTGCTGACGCAAGCCGCTACAATCGCGCTTCGGTTCGACCCATCCGTATTCTGAGGTATTTATGCGTTGCGCTTTTGCGATCGCGTTTGCAATTTCGTTGTCTGTGGCTGCCAGCGCGGCCGAATTCTCTTCGCTGGAGGAACGTATGTCGCAAACGCAATTCCACGACGCCGGACTCGACAAACTGAGCCCGCAAGAGCTCAAGAACCTGAACGACTGGCTGCGCGGGCATCCGGCTACCCTGACGACCACACAGGTCGTAACACCCTCGGGTCAACCGGTATTTTACCCGAAGGAATCCGATCGCGACATCGTCGAGAGCCGAATCGATGGCAAGTTCAGCGGTTGGCGTGGCCACACGGTGTTCAAGCTGGAGAACGGCCAGGAGTGGACCCAGGCAGAGTCCGGCAGCTTCACGAACGGCAACTACGACCATCCGACCGTGCATATCAAGCCGATGCTGCTCGGAAGCTGGCTGATGGCGGTGCCGGCGTGCGGCTGCGACGTTCGCGTGACGCGCACTAAGTGAGGGCCGACGGCCGAGGGATCATCTCACCGCGCCGGTCTGAACAACTCAAACTTTGGCCGTCATTCCCGCGGCCCTAAAAACAGCTAGCTGGTCAAGCGCGGCTTTCAACAGCGGAGCTGGTCATCCACGTTGATCTTGATACTTGAGGATTCCAAGCAAATGGATTCCGCGTTTGCGCGGGAATAACGGCAAGTGTGCGGGCTCCCGAGTCTGTTAGCGCGCCGCGTTCAGCGTCTCAATGAGCTTGCCCAACCGCTTCGGCGAAACCGGCTCGGCGGTTTTCAGCTCCTGCGCGAACAGCGACACCCGCAGCTCTTCTATCATCCAGCGCAATTCGTCCAACGCTGCTGCCTCCGATTCGCCAATTCCGGCGCGCAGCTTCAGGTATTCGCGCCAGTAGGACCGCACCGTGAGCATGCGCGCCTGGTCGCGCGTGGCGTCCTGGCGCAACCGCTCGGCGCGCAGCCGCATGGCGCGCAGATAGCGCGGGTAATGCGCCAGATGTGATTTATCCACTTTGCTGATAAATCCCGGGAATACCAGCGCGTCGAGCTGTTCGCGCAGGTCGTCGTAGTTGGCGCGGGCATAGCCCATCAGCGGCGGCTCGAGCCACGGCGACAGGTCCGCGTATGCCGCGAGCACTTCCTCCACGAGCGTGAGCCAGGCGACCGCCGCCGGAAACAATTGCTGCCCCAGAGCCGACTCGAGCTCGCGAAACGCCTCGCGGCGGCGCACTTGCAAGTCGGCTGCCGCCAGCAATTCAGTCAAGGCCGCATCGATCAGGTCCTCGCGCAACGAATCGACACTCGCAATGCCGGCGTACGTGAGTGTCGGCGAAGCTGCCCCCACCCCGTGCCCTCCCCCGCTGCCGCGGGGGAGGGGGAGTGATCGTTGCGCTGCGCGCAACAGCGTTATTCGACCAGAGAGGGGCAGTTGCCGGCGCGCTTGCTTGATGCGGTCGCGCAGCGCGCGCCGCAGCAGGCGCTCGACACCGCGCGCGTGCGCCGAGCGCGCTTCGTCGGCTCGTTCGAAAACGCGCAGGGCGACGCTTTCGCCAAGATCGACGAGCGCCGGGAACGCCGCAAGGCCGCCGGCGGCGGTCAGACGCTCCGGGATCTCGTCGAATTCGAACTCGACGACGTCCTCGCGCGCCAGTTCGGCATCGGTGCGCCGTGAGAAGGCGGCATTCGCCTGCGCGGACCAGTCGCGCCGGATCGCCGCGAGATCGCGGCCCTCGGCAAGCGTCTGGCCACGTTCGTCATGCACACGGAAACGCATCGACAGGTGCGCCGGAACAGAAATATCGGCGAAGTCCGCAGCGGACACCTCGACGCCCGTCACGCGCTGCAGATAAGCCGCCAGGGCGCTGTTGAGCGGCTCGTCGCGCGGCGCTTCGGCCTGGGCGAAGGCCCGGGCGAAATCCGGCGCCGGAACGAAGTTGCGGCGCAGCGACTTCGGCAATCCACGGATCAGCTCAGCAACCTTGTCCGGCAGCAGGCCCGGGACGAGCCATTCGCAGCGCGCCAGTGGCACGGCATTGACGAATGCCAGCGGCACCTGCAAGGTCACGCCATCGGCCGGATCGCCGGGAACGAAACGATACTCGAGCCTCAGCGCGTGTCCCGTGATGTCCAGATGCGTCGGGAAGTCGCTTGCACGCAAGCCGGGCTCGCTGGTCAGAACGAAATCCAGTGACCAGTGCAGCGCAGCCTGTTCGGCAGCCGAGGCTTTGCGATACCACGCATCGAACGCGGCTGCGGTGCTGATTTCCACCGGCAGCTTGCCGCGGAAGAATTCGACCAGGGCTTGCTCGTCCTTCAACAAGCCCGCGCGGCGGCGCTTGGCTTCGAGTTCATGCGCCTGTTCGAGCACGCGAGCGTTCGCGCGCACGCAGTCGGCACGGGAGTCGATGTCTCCGCGCACCAGCGCCTCGCGCAGGAAGACCTCATGCGCGAGGCCCGGATCCTGCCTGCCGAACTGCACGCTGCGCTTTTCGACGAGGGTCAGGCCGAACAGCGTCACCTGCTCGAACGCCAGCACTGCGCCGCGCTTGCGCGACCAGTGTGCATCGCGCCAGGCGCGCTTGACCAGATGCGCCGCCTGCTGTTCGATCCAGGCCGGTTCGATGCGCGCGCACAGCATCGCGTATACTTTTTGCAGATCGAGAATCTGCCCGGACAGCAGCCATTGAGGAAGTTGCCTGGCCTGCCCCGAGCCCGGGAAGATCTGGAATTTGCGTTCGCGCGTGCCGCGATAGACGTTGCGTTCTTCCTTGATCCCGACCTGCGTTGGCCAGCCCGAAAGCAGGCAGCGGTGGATGGATTCGTAGGAGCTGGGAGAGGGGAGAAGGGAAAGGGGAGAAGGTGCGCTCGATGCTGCGCCCGCCTGGTGAAGAGATCCTGTCGGAAGCGGCGCACCATCAGGGCCGCTCGGCTTCTCCCCTTCTCTCCTCTCCCCTCCTGCCTCTCCCATCACCAGCAACTGCCGATGCAGCTCGCGCCACTCGCGCATGCGCAGGTACGACAGGAAGCGCGCGCTGCACCAGTCGCGCATCTTCGACTGTGTCAGTTCCTCGTGCGCGAGCGAATGTGCGTGCCACAAATTGAGGATCGACACGAAATCCGACCTCGTGTCGGCAAAAGCCGCGTGCGCGGCATCCGCCGCGGAACGTGCATCAGCCGGGCGCTCGCGTGGGTCCTGGATGCTGAGGAACGACACAACGATCAGGATCTCGCGCAGCACGCCCAGGCGTTGCGCTTCGATCAACATGCGTGCCAGGGCGACGTCGATCGGCACGCGCGCCATCATGCGGCCGGTGTCGGTCAGGCGGCGCTCATCGTCGATCGCGCCGAGTTCGGCGAGACGCCGGTAGCCGTCGCCGATCGCGCGCGCATTCGGCGCTTCGACGAACGGAAATTTCTCCACGTCGCCCAGCTTCAACGCGAGCATGCGCAGGATCACGCCGCCGAGTGACGAACGCATGATCTCGGGGTCGGCGAATCGTGGCCGCGTGGCGAAGTCCTCCTCGCTGTAAAGACGCACGCAGATTCCCGGGCCGACGCGCCCGCAGCGCCCCTTGCGCTGCTCGGCCGCCGCCTGCGCGATCGGCTCGATGTGCAGGCGTTCGAGCTGGTTGCGTTGCGAATAGCGCTTGACCCGCGCCGTGCCGGTATCGATCACGTAGCGGATGCGCGGTACCGTCAACGACGTTTCCGCGACGTTCGTCGCAAGCACGATGCGGCGTTCGGAGCCCGGTTTGAACACGCGATCCTGTTCGTTCGTCGAAAGGCGCGCATACAACGGCAACACTTCGGTATGCCGATACTTGCGCCGTTCGAGCGCGAGATGCACATCGCGGATCTCGCGTTCGCCGGGCAGGAACACGAGCGCGTCGCCGCGAGGATCCTCGCGCGTGACTTCGTCGAGTGCGGCGACGATGTGCTCCGTGGGTCCGATGTCGACGCGCGTTGGTCGCTGGCCAGCACTCGCCCCCCTCCGGCCGTCGGCCACCTCTCCCCGCTGCGCGGAGGGAGGAGATTCGGTGCTGCCTGCGGCCGCGTAAAACTCGACGGGGCGCCAGCGGACCTCGACCGGGAAACTGCGGCCTTCGACTTCGACAACCGGCGCGTCGTTGAAATGCTCGGCAAAGCGCGCGGTGTCGATAGTCGCCGACGTGACGATCAGTTTCAGATCGCGCCGGCGCTCGAGCAGGCGCTTGAGGAAACCGAGCAGGAAATCGATGTTCAGGCTGCGCTCGTGCGCTTCGTCGAGAATGATCGTGTCGTAGGCGTTGAGCCACGGATCCGACTGCGTCTCGGCCAGCAAGATGCCGTCGGTCATGAACTTGATCAACGCCTGGTCGCCAACCTGCTCGGTGAAGCGCACCTGGAAGCCGACCAGGCCGCCGGGCAGGAGCCCAAGTGCCCCGGAGGCCATGGATGGCCGGGAGGGGCCGCCGACCTGCGTTCCCAGTTCGCTCGCGACACGGCGCGCCACGCTGCGCGCGGCGACGCGGCGCGGCTGCGTGCAGCCGATCAGGCCCGACACGCCGCGGCCGGCGGCCAGGCACAATTTCGGTAATTGTGTACTTTTACCGGATCCGGTTTCGCCAGCGAGGACGATCACCGGATGCTTGCGGATCAGCGCGACGATGTCGTCGCTGCGCGCGGCAATCGGCAGCGACTCGTCGACCGCGATCGCCGGCACGCTCGCCGCGCGCGCCGAGAAACGCCGGCGCGCGGCGTCCGTTCGCCGATGCCAGGCGGCGATTGCCGCCTCATCCGGCGCCTGCGCGGCACCAAGGCGATCGAGTTCCCGCTGCAGGACACGCCGTTCGCGCAGCATCGTTTCGGCGAGCAGCGCACGCAGTGTCTGCAGGCGCGCCGCGCCGGTCCGGGCTTCGTTCATTTCGGCCGCCGCACCGACGCTTCTTTGCACGCTGGCGCCACGTAGCCATTGCCATAGCTTGTGCCTATCGGAAACATCGGATCAATGAATTTCGTTGTGCGGACGGCACATATTATAGTCGGGGCGGACTTTTCCAACGGAGGCCCACCATGGCCAAGAACCGGACCAGCACGACGCGTATCGACCTGAAGGGCAAATTGCGCGACAGCATGATCGCGTTGCTCAACCAGCAGCTTGCCGACACTTTGGATTTGTATACTCAGGTCAAGCAGGCGCACTGGAACGTCAAGGGACCGCACTTCATCGCGCTGCACGAGCTGTTCGACAAGCTCGCCGAGGATCTCGAGGAGCCGGTCGACGACATCGCCGAGCGCGTGACTTCACTCGGCGGAGTGGCGCGCGGCACGGCACGCATGGCGGCCCGCGAGTCGCGCCTCGGCGAACTGCCCGGCGACAATTTCGACGGCCTGATCGTCGTCGCCGCGCTTGCCGATCGCTATGCGGCGCTCGCGGCCTCGACGCGCAAGGCCATCGATACAGCCGGGAAGGCGGGCGACGCCGACACGTCGGACCTGTTCACCGGTGTCTCGCGCCGGCTGGACAAGGCGCTGTGGTTCCTCGAGGCGCACCTGGGCTGACAACGTGATCACCTCTCCCCTTGTGGGAGAGGTCCGATGGGCAGGAAGCCCAAGTGGCTTGATGGCCATGGATGGCCAAGAAAGCCAAGCGCATGGCGCGTCGGGAGAGTGGTTGGCGCAGCAGGCGCCCGCTTACGCGGGCGTCACCCTCTCCCCAAGCCCTCCCCCATCAAGGGGGAGGGGTTAAGAACATCGCTCTTTTGAGGGCAAGGCCCAGAAAGCACTCAATCCCGCTCGAACGGCAGTTCGACGTGCCTCTTCCCGTCGCGGTCCTTCGCGCTGACCTCGGCCTGAGCCTGCGGCGCGCCGGCGGGAACGTCGATCGCATCGATGTTCTTCGCCTTCAGCGCGGCGTTTAGCTTGACCAGATCGGTCTTCTCGAAGTTCGCAAACTCGGCGGCCACGTCGTCGAGCTCGTGGCGAAGCGCGGCGGTGCGTTCGTTCAGATAGTCGCCCGGCTTGCCTTCGTACGACATGATCGCGCCGTACAGATTGTCGGTGTGTTCGCGCAGACGCTCTTCGCCGGTGATCGCGCCGCCTTCCTTGGTCGCGACGATCTGCTTGCGCATCGCGTCGGCCTTGGCGCTGACCGCCTCGAGTTGCTTGCGCAGTCCGTCGTTCGCCGGAAGTTTTTCGGCGCGGGCGTTGGCGCCCTCGCGCACGGCGTTGATCTTGAACACGAGGTCGCTCTCGTCGCCGAACATCGCATGCACTTTCATCGCCGCGTCGAACTGCGCCTTGCGGTCGGCCACGGAGAAGGTCGCGCGACGGTCGAGGCCGACGTTTAGTTTCGTTTCGTACGTCTTGTCGCCCTTGGTCAGGCGCACCGTGTAGGTTCCCGGCACGACGCGCGGTCCCTGCGTGCCATTGAACGCGAGCTGCGCGGCGCGCGGCACGCGTGGCGGCTTGACCTGCATGCTCCATTCGACGCGGTTGAGGCCACGGCGTTCGCTGGCGGGCAACGTGTCGACCAGCTTGCCGTCGGCGTCGAAAATCTCGAGCTTGATCTTGCCGAACAGGTGGCGCGCACGCTGGTAGTAGGTCACCACGGCGCCGTTCGGAGGATTGCCGCCGGCGAAACTCGCGTCGCCCTCGGCCCAGCCGCCCTGCGCGCGCATGCGCTGGGTCTGCGGACGGCCTGGCATGAACACGGCATCGGCCGACAGTGTCTGCGGCGTCATCTCGCGCAGTGGCGTGATGTCGTCGATGATCCAGATGCCGCGGCCATGCGTCGCCAGCACGAGATCGGAATCGCGCGGCTGCACCGCAAGATCGCGCACCGCGACGGCCGGGAAATTGCCGCCCTTGAATTGCGCCCACTGCTTGCCGCCGTCCGGTGAAATCCACAGGCCGAATTCGGTGCCGACGAACAGCAGGTCCGGCTTGACCGTGTCTTCCTTGATCACGTAGGTGTAGCCGTGCACGCCCTGCTCGGGTGTCACGATGCGCGTCCAGGTCTTGCCGTAGTCGGTGGTCTTGTACACGTACGGCGTCAGGTCGCCGAAGGTATGGCGGTCGAACGCGGCGTACGCGGTGCCCTCGTCGAAGTTGCTGGCCTGCACCCAGTTGACCCAGGAATTCTTCGGCAGGTTCTTGATGTTGCCGACGACATTCGTCCACTTGCCGCCGCCATCGCGCGTGATCTGCACGTTGCCGTCGTCGGTGCCGACCCAGATCAGCTTGCCGTTCTTCGGCGATTCGCTGATCGAATAGATCGTGGTGTGCATTTCCGCCGCGGAGTTGTCGATCGTCACGCCGCCGGACTGCTCCTGCTTCTGCTTTTCCGGATCGTTCGTGGTCAGGTCCGGCGAGATGCGGTCCCAGGTCTGGCCATGGTCGCGCGTGCGGAACAGGAACTGGGCGCCGATATACACCGTGCCCTTTTCGTTCGGCGACAAGGCGATCGGCGTATTCCAGTTGTAGCGCAGCTTTTCCTTGTAGTGCGCGGTCGGCTGGATGTTGCGGATCTCGTGCGTCTTGCGGTTGACGCGGCCGATCGTGCCGCCCTGCGCTTCGGCATAGAGGTAGTCGTCGTCGGCCGGATCGGAAAACATCCAGAAGCCGTCGCCGCCGTACATGTTTTCCCAGCGGCCGTTGGTGATGCCGCCTGGATAGGCCGTATCGCCGACCCACGAGCTGTTGTCCTGAAGTCCGCCGTACACGCGGTACGGATCCGCGCCGTCGACGCTGACGTGATAGAACTGCGATACCGGCAGGTTGGTGCCCTTCCACCACTGGTTGCCGCCATCGTGCGAATACCACATGCCGCCGTCGTCGCCGGCGATCACGTGCGAGACGTTCTTCGGATCGATCCAGATGTCGTGGAAATCGCCGTGCGCGCCGCCGCCGACGTCAGCGAAGCTCTTGCCGCCGTCGAGGCTCTGAATCAGCCGCAGGTCTGGCTTGAACAGGCGGTCGGGGTTGGTCGGATCGATGATCAGGTTGCCGAAATAGAACGGCCGCCAGACCATCATCTGGCTATTGTCGCGCTTGTCCCACGTCGCGCCGCCATCGTCGGAACGGTACAGCGAGGAATGCTCGGATTCGACGATCGCATAGACGATCTTCGTGTTCGATGGTGCCATCGCCACCGTGATGCGGCCGTAAGGCTTGACCGGAAAGCCCTTGTTCGCATGCTCGGTGACTTCGCTCCAGCTCTTGCCGCCGTCGGCACTGCGAAACAGGCCGCTGCCGCTGGGCTTGGTCGCGTCGTCGCCACCGGAGCGGAACGTCCAGCCCTTGCGTCGGAAGTCCCACAATGCGGCGAACAGTACTTGTGGATTCTGCGGATCCATCGACAGCGACGAGCATCCGGTCGACAGATTCGAACCCTTCAGCACGAGCGACCAGCTCTTGCCGCCGTCGGCGGTCTTGTACAGGCCGCGATCCGGCGAATCGCTCCACAGCTTGCCCGGCACGCAGGCGTAGACGGTATTGGAATCCTTCGGGTCGACTGCAATCTTGACGATGCGCTCGGAGCCCTTCAGGCCCATGTTGTTCCAGGTGTCGCCGCCATCGGACGACTTGAAAATGCCGTCGCCGATCGAGACCGAGTTGCGCGTCCAGGATTCGCCCGTGCCGACCCAGACCGTCTTCGGGTTGTTCGGATCGAGCGCGATCGCGCCGATCGATTGCACCGGCTGCTTGTCGAACACCGGCTTGAACGTCGTGCCGCCATCGAGCGACTTCCACACACCGCCGGAGGCGGCGCCGACGAACAGCGTCGTGCGGCCGTCTTCCTCGTGGCGCGCGGCGATCGCGGCGATACGCCCGCTCATCGTCGCCGAACCGATATTGCGCGCGCCGAGGCCAGAAACCGTGGCGGCGTCGAACTTGATCGCCGGCGCCGAAGCCTGACCTTTTTCCGCGCCGACAGCGGCAGCGAACGGCAGCGCACAGCAGATTGCACCTGTAATGAGATTACGCAGCATGATTTTTTCCCCTTGTCCTATTTGCCGCCGGCCGGAAACGCGAACCACGAGTCTTCAAGCGCAACGTTCGCTTCCGCCTTGTCGACCGTGAAGGTGTCCTTCTGCGTACTGCCGACGCCGCCGCTGGTCACGGCGAACGCGACGTAAATTCCGTTGACCTTTTCGTAGTCGCTGTAGTCGGCTTCCTCGCGCTGCTCGACGCCACGCACCGTGCGCTGCTTGAGCGAGCGGATCACCAGGAAGGCATCGGGGTCGAACCAGACGTATTGCACGTTGCCATTGGCCAGGGCAACCTTGAGCTTGTGTGCGTCGGTGCCGTCGACGTCTTCGGTGCCCAGATATTCGAGCTTGTTGCCCTTCGCCGCTGCGTTGACCCAACCGCCCTCGAAATCGGCCTGATCGGCCAGTTCCTTCGCGTCGTCGGCCGAGGTGCGCTCGGGATCCTTGCGTCCCTGGAACGGGAAGATCTTCCACGCCTCCTTGCCGTCGTATGACTGCACCATCGTCATGCCCTGCAGCGTGCCTTCGAAGCGGTAGTCGCCGGGGCGCTTGTAGGTCTGCGAGGCTTCGACATCGACGCCGAAGTTGGCAATGTGCAGCTTGCCCTGCAGGCGCAACGACTTGATCGCCGAGAGCGCCTCCATCCCGCCGCGCGCGGCGACGTTCTTGGCGACGAGCTCGTCGGCAGTCATCGCCTGTGCTGACGCCGCCACCAAGAATGCTGATGCAACAAACCAGCCCCCGATCCAGCCAAAACGGATTCGCATGGCAACTCCCTATTGGTTCAAAGTGGTCAAAACGACGACAAACTCAGCCCCGGAGCTTAACAAGCCTCCGCCTGGCGAACGATGGGACGGAAGTCATGGTACCTGCTTTCGGTGGTCGCGAGTCGCACCCCGCTTCGCTGATCGTCGTAGAATCGGCAACTTTCGCTCGCCGACGGATCAAAACCATGACGATTTCCGCAACGCGTTGCCTGACCATGGCGGTCATCGCCTTCGGCGCCCTGGGCAGCCTTCCCGCAGCGGCACAAACGAAAACGGATGCAACCGATGGCCTGAACTGGCGCCTCGTCGGTCCGATGCGCGCGGGCTGGAGCACCGTCGCCAAGGGCATTGCCGACCAGCCCGATACCTACTACTTCGGCGCGCACGGCGGCGGCGTATGGAAGACGACCGATTCCGGCGCAACCTGGAAACCGGTGTTCGACTCGGTGCCCGCAGCGAGCGTCGGCGCGCTCGCGATCGCACCGGGCGATGCGAACACGATCTATGTCGGCACCGGCGAAGTGGCGGCGCGCTACGACATAGCAGCCGGCAGCGGAGTATACAAATCCACCGACGGCGGCAAGAGCTGGAACAGCGTCGGCCTCGCGGCGACCCGCCACATCGGCGCGATCGAAGTCGACCCGCGCAATGCGGGACACGTGCTCGTCGCAGCGCTCGGCCATTACTTCGGACCGAACCGTGAACGCGGCGTGTTCCGTTCCGAGGACGGCGGCAAGACCTGGCAGCAAACGCTCTTCATCAACGCCGATACCGGCACTGTCGACCTCGCCGCGGATCCGGCCAACCCCGACATTGTCTACGCCGCGGCGTGGCAGGTGCGCAATTATCCGTGGCTGTCGTATTTCCAGCCGAACTCCGGGCCCGGCAGCGGCCTGTACCGGTCCGCCGACAGCGGCAAGACCTGGGCGCGCCTCAACGGCAGCGGATGGCCGACTGCAACACTTGGGCGCATCGGCGTTGCAACGGCGAACGGCGGTCGCGTCTATGCGGTCGTCAACGCCGCGCCCCACAGCGGCAACATCGCGCACGCGGCGAGCGAAAATCAGGGCGGCTTGTATCGCTCCGACGACAGCGGCGCGACCTGGCAACGCGTCAGCAGCGAAAGCTGGCTTGCGAACGACTACTTCGGCCGCATCACCGTCGATCCGGCCAATCGCGACCGCATCTTTTCGACCGGACAATCGGTGCGTGTATCGACCGACGCCGGCGCGCACTGGAACATGTTCAAGGGCGCTCCCGGCGGCGACGATTATCACTTCGTCTGGATCAATCCCAAGCATCCTGACCGCATCGTAGTGGCCAGCGACCAGGGTACAGCGGTGAGTGTGAACGGCGGCGCCAGCTGGGGCGACTGGTACAACCAGGCGACCGGCGAGTTCTATCACCTGGCGGCCGACAACCGCTTCCCGTACTGGATCTATTCCGGCCAGCAGGACAGCGGCACGGTCGGCATCTCCAGCCGCAGCGACTACGGTGCGATCAGCTTCCGCGACTGGCATCCCGTCGGCGGCGACGAGCGCGACTACGACATCCCCGATGCCCAGGATCCGAACATCGTCTACGGCTCGGGACTCGGCAGCCGCCTGTCGCGCTGGGACGCGCGCACCGGCGAAGTGCAAAACATATCGCCGTGGCCGACGTCGAGCTACGGCCAGCGCCCGACCGATTTCAAATACCACTACACCTGGATCACGCCGATCGCAATGTCGCAAAAGGCGCCTTTTCCACTTTATCAGGGCGCGCAGGTGCTGTTCCGCTCGACCGATCAGGGCCGCAACTGGAGCACGATCAGCCCGGAACTCTCGGCGAAGTCCGCCGCGGCGAAGAATTGCGACGGCAATCTCGCGCCGCCCGCCGCGCGCGACTGCGGCTACGGCGTGATCTATTCGATCGGCCTGTCTCCGCGCGACAACGATGAGATCTGGATCGGCACCGACGATGGCCTGATCCAGCGCACGCGCGATGGCGGCGCGCACTGGGACAATGTCACGCCGGCGAAGCTCGTTCCG
>DASSGP010000390.1:0-8590 GCA_035693405.1 Rudaea sp.
TGCCGCGGTCAGTTTCGCGTTTGAACAGGAACAGGGTCAGCAGCAGCAGGCTCATCGGCACCAGCGAAAAGTAGAAGGCATGGATGCCGTCGAAACTGGCGAACACGCGCGCAGTGACGTACGAGCCGAGCGTGCCCCCGAGCGCGGAGAACACCACGATCAGGCCAGTCATCGCTGCGTGCATGTGCTTGGGCAGCGAGCTCAACGCAACCGAGTTGATCACCGGGTAGATCGGCGCCATCAACAAGCCGATCAGCGGAATCAAGTAGGCCGCGACCGGCGCGTTGAACCAGCCGATGTCGGGCCGGGCGATTACGCCGCGCGCCAGCGGCAGCACGACGACAACGAGCACACCCATCGCGACGACGCACACGTTCAGCAACGAATACCAGGAGATTCGCTTGAGCACGAGTCCCGCGCCGATGCGGCCGAACGCCGTCATGCCGGCGAGGATGCTGGCGAACTGGATGCTCATTGCGTTCGGCAGTTTGAGGATTTCGTTGTTGAAGGTCGGCAGCCAGGTGCTGAAGCTCTGTTCGATCAGCACGTACAGGAATGCCGAGGCGAGGAACACGTACACCAGCGGACGAATGAACAGGCGCGACATTTCCATCAGCGAATCGGCGAATGAATTGTTGTGACCTTCCGCATGCGCTGCGCTCTCGTCGAGCTGGCTGGTCGCGAGCAGCACGAACACGGCCGCGCACATGCCGGTGATCACCCAGTAGACGTTCATCCAGGCCGGGTTGCCGGGGTGGGCGGAATCGACATAAGCACTGAACAGCCAATTGCCGGCGAGCACGCCGACCATGAACAGGCCTTCGATCGTATTGGTCAGGCGCGAGTGTGCCGTCTTGTCCGCAGTCAGCAGCCCGATCGATGAATATACCGAGACCTTGGTCAGCACGAACGAGACGCCAATGCAGGCGAACAGGAGTTTGGTCGTGAGGAACGACGGATAGAGTGGCATCATGGTGCAGGCGCCGCCCACGATGACCAGCGCGAGCATCATCGAACGCCGGTAGCCGAGCATCGGCAGGAACGAGGCGACGAGGAACGAGACGAAGGCGATCGTCAGATCCTTGTAGCGTTCGAGCGAACTGGCCTCCGGTTTGTCGATGCCGAACGTCGCGATCGATTGCAGGATCACGGTGCCGACGCTGTTGAGCAGGATCGCGAACACGACATAGATCAGGATCAGGGCGGCGATCATGCGCAATCGGTTCATGTTGTTCGAGACTCCTCAAAAAGCCTTGTCTGGCGAACGCCTTCCACTACGGGGCAGCGCTGATCCGGGTCAGCGTGACATAGGAGCCGCCGTCAAATCGGACTTTGACATGATCGTCGCTGCGTTCGAATTTTATTATGTGCATCGTGTCGGCGTCGGTGTATATCCCGGAGAAGCCGGAATGGATCACGCCTGAAACCTGGTTCTTGCTGTCATCCGATATCGCCTTCGATCCGCCGGCATTGAAATCCAGGCGCGGTCCCCGCGTGGTCCAGAATGCCAGATGGCCGCTTTCCTCCAGCGTGTATTTTTCGGTCACGCTGCTGGCGAGCGGACGATAGATGGAAATGCTCTTGACGACGTGCGCGTTTTCGCACTCTTCTGCGCACATGGCCAAAACCACGGCCGTTCCCTCCGCTGCCTTGAAGGCATGGACTTCGATCACGTCGCCTTTGTCCAGCGGCGTCACGGACCACACGATCGGTGAGCCCTCGTCCAGCGGGGCAAAACGAGTGGGTTCCGCCGCGTGGCAAAAACCGGCCACGGCGAGACAGTGCAGCACTCCAACGAAAACGCTATGGGCGGCTACGCCCGTTGGTCCAAGGCGGTTGAACGGGGGATGTCGCTGCCGCGACCGGGCCATCGCCGGCAGTGCCGCTGCGCGCAGGCGCGCATTGGAATCGCCAGCCAAAGCGGGCAGCGTCGATGCCGTCGAATGTTGTTGCGGTGAAGAACTCGACACAGGCCGGTTGCTTCTGCAGGAGGCTGAAAAAAACGCGGTCCGGATCGCCGTTGGAAACGACCCGGACCGCTCGCCGTGGAGACGAACGATGAACCTATTTTAGAACTTGAATCTGACCTGGAAATTGATCTCGCGGCCTTCAATCGAGCGTGCCAGCAGAATGCCGCCCGGACCAGTCGGCACGCCTGCCACACGCGCATTGCCTTCGGTCAGGCCGATCTCGTTGGAGAGATTGGTGCCCTGCAAGCGGAACTCCCAGTTCGGGCCATAGTTGGCCACGACGCCGAAGTCCCAGGTGTCGTATTCGCCGAGCGGCGCCAGACCGGTCTGGTCTTCGTAGCGCTGGCCGACGTGCGTGTAGGTGACGAACGGCAGGATGTTGCCCCAGTCGAAGGCGAAGTTGTAGCTCGGCGTCACGTACCAACGCAGCTTCGGCTGGCGCTGCAGCGGTTTGCCGTTGTAATCGGCGTACAGCGTATTGCCGTTGACGTCGGTATACGGAATTGCCGATGCTGCATGCGAGTAGTGGCCGTCCTGCCAGGCGACCAGCGTGTCGACCTTGAAGTTGGTCCAGGTGAACAGGCCGTGGAAGTTGACGCCCTTGGTGTCCGCGCCATAAATATAAGTGCACTGCGGCAAGCCGCTTTCCGACGTTGGATCGCCGTTGCAGTCCAGCGGTACGGCAGTCGAGCTGGTTCGGCTGTTCGTCAGGCCGGTGAACTGGCGGTGATAACCCGTCACGTCGATGAAGGCCCACTCGGACTGCCACTTCCAGCCGTACTCGAAGTTGTGGATCTTCTGCATCGGCGAGAAGTTGCCGCCGGTGCCGCGGATGCCGTTGTCGAAGTCGTTGAAGTGTCCGCCGGTCGACCCGCGGACATACGCTGACATGTTGTCGGCGATATCGTAGTTGGCACCGATGGTGAACGACGGATGCGTCTTGTCGTAGTTCAGATGCGTGAACGTACCGTCGCAGATCTGGGCGGTGTTGTCCCACAGCGTGTTCGGGTCGCCGTCGAGGTTGACGTTCTTCTGGTTGCAGGTGTACTGGTCGACGTCGATGTTCTCGATGCGGCCGCCGATGTCGAACAGCCAGTTATTCCAACGCCATGAATCGGCCAGGTAGAACGCCTTGTTGTCGCCGGTACCATGCTCGAGGATGTTGAAGCCCTTGCCGTAACCGAGGATGCCCTGCGGGTTGGTGATGTATTTCGTGACGCCGCCGTCGACGTAGCTGAGCGTGATCGGCGTGGCGTTCGGCGTGTTGGTCATCAGCATCGGATTGCCGAGTGACCAGTTGTCCTCGTCGGTGTAGTGCGCCAGGTACACTCCGCCGGTCAGCGTATTGCCGTCGAAGATTTCCTTGCTCAGGCGGAAGTCGTTGTTGAGATTCTTCAGGTGCTTCTGGATCCACCACCAGCCCTGCTGGATCACGCTCTGATCGAGGCTGCCCCCGCCGGAGTAGTTGACCGAACCCACCGGAAGATTGCCGAGGCCGTAGTCGTTCAACCAGTTGCCATCGATCGGATGATTATTGCTGTCGCAGAAGCCCGAGTTTTGTCCGCTGGGCACTTTGCAGCCGTACAGGAAGTAACCGAGCGGTTTCGGATTCGGCCCCGAGAACAGTGCGTTGGTGTCGAGATCGCCGCTGTCCCACAGGAATCTGTCCGACACCGTCCAGCCGTTGAATTCGGCATCGTAGTTGCCGCCAAAGTAATTCAGCTGTCCACCGCGGCCGTTGGCGAGATCGGCGTTCTCGGTGCCACCGGCCGGATTGACTATGTTCACGTGCTGGATCGCGTGGCTGCCGTAGCTGTCGGTCAGCCCGTCGAAACCCGGATACTTGGAGAAATTGCCGCTCGAATCCTCGATGAACGGCGTCGGCACGATGAACTGGTTCTTGTCGTCGAGCCTGCGCGCCCAGAGCATGAACGAGCCGTTGTCCAGGTCGTGGGTCAGCGTCGCGGTGAGCTGTCCGCCCGAATCCGACTTGAATTGCGGGTCGCGTACGCCGTCGGATTCGCGCCAGAAGCCGCCGATGCTGCCGTACCAGCCGTCGGCGATCTTGAAGCCATAGAAGCCGTCGACGCGCAACAGACCTTCATCGCCGTATGTGACGCCGATATCGCCGTGCGGCTCCGACGAGCCTTGGCGAAGAATGAAGTTCGCTGTCGCACCCATCTGGCCGGCACCGTACAGCACGCCGGGACCGGTCTGCACGATTTCGACGCGATCGATCGTGTCGTCCAGGCGCAGCAGCGAACTCGAATCCATGAACGACAGCGACGACATGCCGTACAGCGGCGAGCCCTGCACCATGTTCGTGAAGAACGGCGCGTCACCGCCACCGGGGAAGCCGGCGATTTCGATGTTTGCACCGGTTTGGCCGCCAGAGGACTCCGGCCAGATTCCCGGCGAGATCTTGAGGATGTCGGCGGTGGCCTTCGGGTTGGCCATCTTGATCTGTTCGAGATTGGCAGCGGTGATCGAGTAGCTTGCATCGAGTTTCCTCACGGAAGTGGCCGTGCCGGTCACGACGATGCCTTCGAGAGACTGCGTATCCTTGTTGACGGCGGGCCTTGCCTCGTTACCAGCAGGCGTGGGCGGTGGCGCCTGCTCGGCGTCAGCATCCGCCCAGACGACCTGCGGGAGTGCCGCAAGGATGGCGGAAGTCAATGCCAGTCTAATCAAGTTGCGATGTTTCATGGTTCTCCCTCCTCAGGATGGTGTATCGATACCGGTTGTTCTAATTGCCGCTTGCTTGCGATTCGATGTGGTGCGAGCGTGCGGCGGTCAGGTTCAGGTCAGGTGGGTGCTACAAACTTCTCCAGTTCAAACGACGATAGATCGGGCAGTACGGCATCGGCTTGCTCGAGTACTTGCGCATCGCCAATGCCAAGGGCGGCCATGCCGGCAGACTTGATCGCCGCAATTCCTGCTTGCGCGTCTTCGATGCCCAGGCACGCGGCAGGATCGACGCCCAGCGCGGCGGCGGCGCGCTGGAAAATTTCCGGATCGGGCTTGGCGCGCGAAATCGTCGCCGAGTCGACGACGAGATCGAACAATTTTTCGACGCCCATGCGCTCGACGAGCTCCCTTGCGCTGCGGCTGGCTGACGCCAGCCCGACCTTGAGCCCGGCGGCGCGCGCAGCAAGCAATGCGGCATGCGCACCCGGCAAGAGGTCTTTTGCCGAGAATGTCGCGATCGCGGCGCGATAGTAGCCATTCTTGCGGTCGGCAAATTCCTGCTTTTGTTCTTTTGTATACTTGCTCGCAGCTTCGCCGAGCACGAGTTCGAGCGAAGCCGCGCGGTCGACGCCTTTCAGCTTCTCGCCGATGGCGTCGTTCCAGGGCAGTCCCAGTTCGCGCGCAAGGCGCCTCCAGGCGGCCAGATGCAGGTGCGCCGTATCGGCGAGCACGCCATCGAGGTCGAAGATCAGAGCCTGGAACGGATATGGAAATTGAACGCGCCCTGGCTGGGGCGCAGCGGCGACTGTCGCATCGGTGTGCGTCTTCAACGCCCGCGAATACGACGTGCCCACGCTCAATGTCAGCGGCTGGCGCGCATGGGCGATCTCCAGTGGTGCACCATCAGTCAACGTGTAGTGCGCGGCCTTGGCATCGACCGCCACGGTGAGGTGCCGGCCCTTCCAGACGATGCCGAAACGGTAGCTGCGCCATTTCGGCGGCAGCATTGGATCGCATTCGACACGCCCGTTCGACACGCGCAGGCCGCCGAATCCCCACGCGAGGGCAAGCCAGCTTCCGGCCATTGCGGCCATGTGTGCGCCATGACCGGTATTTGCGTGCAGATCGTCGAGGTCGACACGCAGGGTCTCGAAGAAATAGCGCTGAGCCTTCTCCGCGTAGCCGACCTCCGCGGCCAGAATCGCGAAAGTCGAGGCCGACAGGGTCGAGTCGTGCACCGTGATCGCTTCGTAATAGTCGAAGCTGCGGCGCTTGGCGGCGCGGTCGACATTGTCCCCGGCCAGCACGAGTGCGAGCACGGCATCGGCCTGCTTGCATACCTGGTGTCGATACAGCGTCAGCGGGTGGTGATGCATCAGCAGTGGATATTTTTCCGCTGGCGTGCCGGCAAAATCCCAGCGCAGCTTGTCGAGGAAGGTATCGTCCTGGGCGACGATGCGCAGGCGCTCGTCGTACGGCAGATACATCGCGTCCGCCGCGCGCGACCAGTCGGCGATTTCGTTGCCGGACAGATCGAGTCTCTGCGCAAGCGTGTCGAAGTATTTGGGTGATTTCGCCGCAAGGTCGCGCGTGACCGCGACTGCGTAGCGCAAATGTTCCTGCGCCATCCGATTGGTGTAGTAGTTGTTGTCGATGAGCGCCGTGTATTCATCGGGCCCGGTAACATCATCGATACAGAACGCACCGCCGCGGCGTGCATTGAAGTGCCCCAGCTGCAACCAGATGCGCGCGGTTTCGATCAATATCTCCGCGCCGCCCTCGCTGAGGAAGGCTTGATCGTCGCTCGCCTCGACGTAGAGCTTGATCGCAAACGCAACCGCTGCGTTGATGTGGTACTGCGCCGATCCGCTGGGGTAATGGGCGGAGCACTCGTCACCGCCGATCGTTCGCCACGGGTACAGCGCGCCGCGGCTGTGGTTCATTTCGCGCGCGTGCGCGCGTGCGCGATCGAGGCTGTGAAAGCGCCAGACCAGACTCGGTTTCATCAGCTCGGGCGCAGTGAAGGCGAACACGGGCAATACAAAGGTCTCCGAGTCCCAGAACACGTGGCCTTCATAGCCTTCGCCAGTCAGGCCCTTGGCGGCGATGCCGCCGTTGCCATCGCGTCCGGCCGACTGGAACAGATGAAACAGGTTGAAGCGCAGCGCCTGCTCGTCGAGCCGCCCGCCATCGGCGCCATCGACGTTGAGGTCTGCGCCATTCCAGAACTTCGCGTAGATGCGGGCTTGCGCGTCGGCCAGCGCGTCGAAGCCGCTGGCAAGCGCGGCATCGAGCGTGGCCTGAGCATGTGCATGCAACTGCGCATCTGGTTCGACGCCCTGCGGGCGCGTCCACGCGTACGCAATGTATTTTTCGATGGTGATGCTGGTGCCTCGCTCCAGCCTTGCGGTGAAGATTTGATGCGCGCTATTGGCGTCTGAACTTGCACCGGCGTAGGCGGCTGCAGTGGCGCGATGGCGCTGCGCGCATACGACACCGATGCCGCTTGCCAGCGTGCGCTGGGCGAGCCACGCGCCGTTCGCATCTGCGCCGCCATGGGTGGTGTGCATGACCAGGCCGCTACCGGCGCCGAAGCGCGGATCGTCGCCCTGCGCCGCGGCTGTGCGGTCGCCGTAGATGCATGAATCGATCGCGACCGGACCGGCATGGTCCGGTGAACTCAGCGTCCAGCGAATGCACACCAGCCCGGGATGCGCGATCGACACGATGCGCTGTGCCTTGACTTCGAAAGTCGCGCCATGCGGCGTGCGCCACACGAGCGAACGCGAAAGCCTGCCAAGGCGAAAGTCGAGCGTGCGTTCAAACGCAAGGCATTCGCCCTCGGCGGGGTCGACGCGCACGCTGCCCAGGCGAATGCGGATCGCGGTCGCATCGGCAACCGGTATCCGCGTATCGGTAGTGCGGGCGAAGCCGAAATGGCGTTCGTGATGGTGAATCGGCGCGCGCTCCCACACGCCCGCGATGAAGGTGCCTTGGGTCGGGCTCGCCGATTCCTCGAGGCCGCCACGTACGCCCAACGCCCCATTGGCCAGGGCGAACAGGGTTTCATCACGCGCTGCGACATCGGACTGCCAAATCGATTGGGTAAGGCACCACGGGTCGACAGGGGTTGACGGCGAATCGGAGAGCTTTGCATTCACGTTTGCGCCCGCAGTTGCAGCGCGTCGGGCGAACGGCATCGACTCTTGGGGAGAATTGGCGCTCATGCGACCCGGCAAGGGTTGGCCCGGTGCGCAATAGCGACCGCGCGACCGCACACGAACGCCAATGATCGGCCTTCCCGCATCGAACTCCCTCCCGCCACAGGTGCGATCGGTCCGGGGGGATACCCGGCTTCGATCTGCCCTTGACAATTGTTAACGGCAAGTTAGCATCGAAATGGTACCGATATCAAGATACCGATAACATATGCTGCAGATGCACATGAATCGGACAGACGAAACCCGCTCCAGCGAAGAGTTGATCGTCTCCGCATTGGACGTCCAGATAGGTAACACGCCACACTGATCAACTAATCCATACCCTGGCTGTCAGGTCGGACGTTTTCGAGCGGAACCAGCGCATCGCATGAGCAATTCCAGACGTCGCGAAAAATTCGTTGCCTCCGCCACGGGATCCGTGACCATGGCCGATCTGGCCAAACTGGCCGGCGTATCCAAGATCACCGTCTCGCGCGCATTGCGGGAGAACGGTATCGTCAATGCGAAAACGCGCGAGAAAGTGCGGGCACTCGCCGCCGAGCACGGTTATCGGCTCAACGTCAGCGCACGCAATCTGCGGATGCGCCAAAGCCATACGATTGCCGTGATCGTTGAAATGACACCGAGCCTGAACCGGCCGATGTCGGATCCGTATCCACTCGAATTGCTCGGTGGCATCGCGCAGGAGCTCGCCACGGTCAACTACAGCGT
>DASSGP010000391.1:0-9040 GCA_035693405.1 Rudaea sp.
ATGCTTGCGCAGAAAAAGGCACTGCGCACGGTCCACACCTCTCCGTCGAATGGCGCGAATGGAGTCGAGATCGTGCGAGGATATGTCGCCGGGGTGCCTGGACATACACAGTGGACTTCGACGGGATTGAAGTTCGGCTACAGTAGCCGGATCCATTACGCCGATGCGGTTCCTGCTCGGCCGGACTTGACGAAAGCGTGCCGATCCAGGTGACGCGATCGTCGCACGAATATTTCTCCGAGAACCTGACTGGGATGCTGCAAATCACCTACTTCATTGTGGCCGCGCTGTTGATCATCGCCGGCATCGCCGGCGCAGTCCTGCCGGCGCTGCCTGGCGTGCCGCTGGTGTTCGGCGGGATGCTGCTGGCCGCGTGGGCCGACCATTTTCAGCACGTCGGCGTGGTCACGTTGACGCTGCTCGGCGTTCTCTGCGTGATCGCACTGCTGATCGATTTCGTCGCCGGCGTGCTGGGTGCCAAGCGCGTCGGCGCGAGTTCGCGCGCGCTGTGGGGCGCGACGATCGGCACGTTCGCAGGGCTGTTCTTTGGCATTCCGGGATTGCTGCTCGGTCCGTTTGTCGGCGCGGTGGTCGGCGAGTTGACGGCGGGGAGCCAGGTGCACAAGGCGACTTCGGTCGGTGTCGGCACCTGGCTCGGATTGCTGTTCGGCACGCTGGCGAAGCTGGCGTTGTGCTTCACGATGCTCGGGATTTTTCTGTTCGCGTTCGTGCTGGGATAAGCGTGTCGCTTCGGTTGCCGGCTACCGGTTCGCGTTTTCTTCGGCAAGATGCGCGATCGCCGCCGTCTCGGTTTCGCGATGGGCATCGTCGAACTGATTGACGCTCACGCTTTCGATCGTCGCCGGATCGAGACAACGCACGTTGACGTCGATGCCATCGGGATGCGAGCGCGGGATGTAGAACACCTTGATGCCGCAGGCCTTGCAGAAGCGGTGTTTGGCCAGGCCTGTGTTGAACGTGTATTCGGTCAGCGACTCGGTGCCTTGCAGCAGGCGGAAGCGCGATGCCGGCACGATCAGGTGCAGGAAACCGGTCATGCGGCAAATGGAACAATTACACTCGATCGCTTCGATGCGCGCCGGTGCGTCGACTTCGATGCGCACGCGCCCGCAGTGGCAGGCGCCGCGGTGCGTTACCGTAGCGCTCATGCCGCCGGCAGGACGTAGTACAGCACCGAGAAATATTGCAGCACGCTGCCGCCGAGCACGAACAGATGCCATACGGCATGATGGTACCGCAGGCTGTGCCAGCGATAGAACACCACGCCGAGCGTGTAGCTGACGCCGCCGCCGAACAGAAGCCACAAGCCGGCCGCCGGCAGCGCCGCGACGAGCGGCTTGATCGCAATCAGCCCGACCCAGCCCATGGCGATGTAGAGCGCGACCATGACGCGGCGAAAACGCGCGAGTTGGCTTAGTTCGATGATCGTGCCGACCGCGGCGAGCGACCAGACGATCGCGAATAGCGTCCAACCCCAGACGCCGCGCAGGGCGATCAGCACGAATGGCGTGTACGTGCCGGCGATCAGCAGGAAGATCGCGAGGTGATCGAGGATGCGAAGTTTGCGCTTGCGCTCGGGCAGCACGGCGCTGTGGTAGAGAGTGGAACTCGTGTAAAGCACGATCAGCGTGATGCCGTAGATCACACAGGACGCGATCTCGCTCGCGCCGCCGCCGCGCAGAACCGCAGCCGATACGAGTACGAACAGTCCGGCGATGCTAAGGATTAGACCGCAGGCGTGCGTCAGGCTGTTCGCCAGCTCTTCGCCGAGCGTGTAGCGCACATCGACGGCGTTGGCGGACACGCTCGATATCCTTCGGGCCTGGGCCGCGCGACGCGCAGCTGCAAGCCAACGATAACGCGTTTTGTGCAGTGCGGCAATCAATCGGGCCTTAGCGGGCGCCAGGCCAACTTTGTCGCATGGCTTAGTCGTGTGACATCGCCAGGCCAACGCTGATCTGACGGTCGCCACATTCGAGCCGTCGGCGCTTGGCTTCAGTCAAGGAAGACGCTGGATTCCGGCCTACGCCGGAATGACGAGAAAAGAATTTTCGGCGATTTTGGAGGGAACGCCAGCGGGTGGCGCGACAAGGGCGACAAAGAAGTGCCCGAGCGGCAGAACGCAGGCGGCGCAGAGCAGATGATGCGATTTAGCCTTTTACGCTTTATCCACAATGCACATTTGGCGCGCTACAAAAGAAAACGGGGCGCCCTCGCGGACGCCCCGACATTTTCGACAAACTGTGACTGTTTTCTCTCGGACGCTTATTTCGCGCGGCTGATCGTGAACTTGCCGAACGAGATACCGAGGTCGACGCCCTCGCCCGCGCCGGCGAGCGCCAGCGAGACGGTGCCCTTGGTCAGCACCTGCGCAGTACCGCCCTTGACCAGAGCGGCATTCGCCTCGCCCTGCGCGTAATCGCCGAACAGGTCATTGGTATTCATGACGTCGGAGAACTTGCCCTTGCCGTTGTCGACCCGGTACTTGCCGGCGGTCAGGCCGCCGCCGACGGCGACGATATTTACCGGGTAGCTCTTGCCGTTGTTGCAGGAAATCACGCCAGTGCCTTCGGCATGCTTGTACAGGGCCGCCCAGCCCTTCAGCGAGAAGCGCAGATCGCAGTCGGTCTTCCCCTCCGCGCTGGCATGCGTGGAGTACAAACCGCCGGTTGCGAGCAACGCACCGGCCAACATGAGATGCATCATCGGACGAACTCGCATAACTGCCTCCTGGATAGGGTTGTTGAAGCGTAGCGTTGCGAATGGTCGCAGAGGCAACCTGAACGAGACGCCAATCTCCGCCCGCCAAGCCAGTATGGCAGCTGAATATGCTTACAGATGAGCCGCTGGCAGCGCCGGGGGCGGCGCCGGCTGCGAGGCGCGCTTGATCAGCCAGATCAGGCCGACGATCAGCAGTACCGGCAGCAGCAGATGCAGCACGGCGAAGCCAAGCGCGAAGAGCGCGAATCCGCCGGTCAGCGCGAAGCCCAGACCCAGACCGACCACGAGCAGTCCGCCGACGCCGATCAACAATCCGGCAAACAAGCGGAACAACAGGCCGAGCACGGCAAAGACCACGACGATCGCAAAAACACCCGCACCAACGGCCAGCAGGACCGGCAACAGCGCGAACAGCAGCGGCACCCCGGCCAGGAGCAGGATACCGGCGACGAACATCAGCGGAAACACCAGCAGCAACTTCAACACGGCAGCCTCCACGTCGCGGACATCACGCGTTGAAGATAGAGTGCGCCATACCCGTTTGCAAGGCATGTGCGCAAGGTCATTGTCCGGCTTTGCGCGTCGCGGCATGGCGTCCGGATGCGCTCGGCGTAAGCTATGCGGCAAGACAGGGCGGAGAGCGATCATGGCGAAGTTCGACATTCTGGTACATCTGCGCAGCCACGAGGGCGAGTCGCATGCGGCGACGGCCGCACTGGCGCTGGCGCGACGGATCGATGCCTATGTCTATGGCCTGTATGTCGCGCCGATGGGCTCGGTCGCGTTCAGCACGCCGGAAACCGTCGTATTCCAGGTTCACGAGGCAGATCATCTCTACGCGGAGGCGCTCGGCCAAGGCAGCTGGTGGCGATCGATGCTCGAACAGAGCAAGGTCGACGGCGAGTGGCTCGTCGCGCAGGGCGAGCCGGTCGAAGCGATCTGTCATGCGGCACGCTGGTGCGATTTGGTCGTCGCCAAGCGGCCGGTGCTCAATCCCGATGCTCCGCTCGGCTGGGGCACGGTTTCACGCACCGTATTCGGAGCGGGTGTGCCGGTTGTCGTCGTGCCGGAAATGTGCAAGATCGGCGATCTCGGCGCGCGCGTCCTGATCGCCTGGAACCACAGCCGTGAGGCCACGCGGGCGATCCGCGGCGCGCTGCCGTTGCTGGCGCACGCCGAGCAGATCGTCGTTCTCGATGGCGCCGAGCAGCAGGGCCTCGTCGGTGCGCGGCACCTGCCGCAACTCGATCTCGCCGGCTTCTTCTCGCGCCACGGCATCGCGGCCGAGTTTCGAGCGTTCACGCCAAAGAGCGACTACGGCGCCGGAATTCTCGAAGCGGCGCATGCGATGCAGGCCGACCTCATCGTCATGGGCGCGTGGGGTCATTCGAGGATTGCCGAACTTGTGCTCGGCGGAGCGACGCGACATCTGTTCCAGCACAGCGATCTGCCGCTGTTCGTGGCGCACTGAGTGCTCGGCGTAGGGTGGGCCTTGGCCCACCGTTTTTGGCGCAAAAGCAAAGCGGTGGGCCAAGGCCCACCCTACCCGCCGCGCGGAGCGTTTCCGCTCACCAGCGGCCGCCTTGTTGTCGACGGCGGATATTTCTCCAGAAGCCGCGCCGGGCGGACCGGCCTCGGCGCAAACGTGCCGCCGCAATTCGGGCAGACGCCGTGAAGCGGGCCGTTCGCGCATTGCGTGCAGAACGTGCACTCGAAGGAACAGATCATCGCATCGGGAGCATCGGGTGCCAGGTCCCTTCCGCAGCATTCGCAATGGCAACGTAGTTCGAGCATCGTCGTTCCGGGTTTGCTTCAGGGGGTACCAGCCGGCAGGCCGAGCTTTTCGCGCAGCGCCGCCTCGACCTTTTCCGGCGCATCGCCGCCACTGCGTTTGTATACAATATCGCCTTTCGCGTCCACCAGAAAAAGCCCTGGCGTGCCCTTGACGCCGTACAGCGCCGCGATCGGATCGCCGTTGCGCACGAGCGTGAACGTCTGCTTGCGCTCGCGCAGTTCGGCAACCGGGTCGCCGTCTTCGTCCTTGAAATCGATCGCGTAGACGTCGAGCTTGTCCTTGCCGGCGGCGTCGTACACATGCTGCAGGTATGGCATCAGCGCCTTGCAGTAAGGACACCACGTCGCCCAGAACAACAGGACCGCGGGACGCCGCATGGCCTGCGGATTGAATTCGATCGTTTCGCCGTTCGCGCCCTTGCCCTGCCAGGCAACCGCCTTGTCCTGCGCCATCGCGGGTGTGGCGAGGAAGCACGTCAGCGCAACGAACATCAGGGAACGGATTTGCATGGCTGTTCCTTGGGCAATGTCAGTCTATCGACCGGCGCAGCGGCGAGGAACTTACGTCATCATTCAATCAATATCCGTACACGATCAGATCCGCCGGCAAGTGATCCTCGCCTGCCCGGCGAACGCGAGCTCATGCAGGCAGAGCGAAGCGGCGTGTCGTAGCGGAGACCGATTCGCCCGATCACGCACCACCCTCACCCGCCGCGCTGCGCGCGTCGGCCTCTCCCGCCAGCGGGAGAGGCGATCACTAGTGCGCGACCGGGGGCGCTGGCTGAAGAGTGCCCGACCGTGGTAGCTGGCCAAAAGCGCGCTGGCCCGGCATGCTAGCGCCTCTTTCGCCATCAGCAGACGCCGCCCCATGAGTGCAACCGTCGCCGCGCCGCGCAATTACCGCTACTACGACTTCATCCTCGGCGCGTTCGTCTGCGTGATTCTGTGCTCCAACCTGATCGGCCCGGCCAAGGTCGCGACCGTGAACCTGCCGATCGTCGGCGACTTCACGTTCGGCGCCGGCGTGCTGTTCTTCCCGATCTCTTATGTGTTTGGCGATATCCTGACCGAAGTCTACGGCTACGCGCGCGCGCGCCGCGTGATCTGGTCAGGGCTCACGGCGCTGATCTTCGCCTCGATCATGGCAACGGTCGTGGTCAAGCTGCCGCCAGCCGCCGGCTGGGCCGGCCAGGCAGCGTACGAAAACATCTTCGGCCAGACCCCGCGCATCGTACTGGCGTCGATCACCGCATTCTTCTGCGGCGAGTTCGTCAACTCGTATACATTGGCAAAAATGAAGATCTGGACGAACGGCAATGCGCTCTGGTCGCGCATCATCGGCTCGACGATCGCGGGCGAAGGCGTCGACTCGATCGTGTTCTACCCGTGCGCATTCCTCGGCGTCTGGGAAACCCAGCTCGTGATCACGGTGATGATCTCGAACTACATCCTCAAGGTGCTGTGGGAAGTGCTGGCAACGCCGCTGACCTATCGCGTCGTCGCCGCGCTCAAGCGCGCCGAGCACGAGGACTACTTCGACCGCGGCACGCAGTTCACGCCGTTCTCGCTGAAGACCTGATTTGGAAATCCCGTTGCGCGGCAGAGCCCGAAGCACGGGCAACTGCACCGCGCCCGGCCCGGCTTTGACGACGTGCGCAGACCTTTCCGGGCGTGCGCATGCAGAGTACATTGCGGCTGAACGCACGTGCTGGGGAGTCCGATGCGCCATTGCCTGTTGCTGCTTTCATCGCTGCTGCTCGCCGCATGCGCGCCGCGGCCGGGAACCAGCGATTTGTCGCTGCCGTCGCTGCGCGCCAACGACAATCGCATGGCAGCGGGCACGCTTCAGGACGGCGTACTGAAGCTGAAGCTCGAGGTGACCGAAGGCGATTGGCAGGCCGAACACGCGCTGCCGACCTATCGCATCTTCGCGTTCGCCGAAGCCGGCAAGGACGCCACGGTGCCAGGACCGCTGATCCGCGTGCCACAGGGAACGCTGGTCGACGTCGCAATTCACAGCCGGATCAGCAAGGACCTGTTCATCCACGGACTACACGCGCGCCCGGGCAGCGCGCGGCCGCTGCTTCTCCAGGCTCACGCCACGGTCACAACGCGCTTTCGCGCCGACGGGTCCGGCACGTACTACTATTGGGGCAGTCTCGGCAAGCCGCTCGACGAACGCGAGGGTCACGACAGCGAGCTGATTGGCGCGCTGATTGTCGACGCAACGGGCAGCGCCCGCGACGATCGCATCTTCATCATCACCCGGCATGGCACGGAGGGCGAAGGCGGTGACGGCGTCGGTGCCTGGACAATCAATGGCCGCTCGTGGCCGCAAACCGAGCGCCTTTCATACCGTGTCGGCGAACCGGTGCACTGGCGCTGGATCAACGCATCCGGTCACCGGCATCCGATGCATTTGCACGGCATGTATTTCCGCGTAACCAGCAGCGGCGACAACGCCGTCGACATCCGACGCGCACCGGGTGAACAGAATGACGTCGTCACGCAAACGATGAGCGCTGCCAGCACGATGTCGATGTCGTGGGTGCCGCTGCACGCGGGCAACTGGCTGTTCCACTGCCACATCATGTTTCACGTCATGCCGGAAAACCGCATCCCGGAGCCGCTGTGGTACGACGACTACGCGAAGCTGCCACATGACGAGCACATGGCCGGGCTCGTGCTCGGTATCAACGTGCGTAGCGACGCGGCCGCGGATAATGGGCAGTCAGCGCCGCCGCCACGGCGCATCGAGATGCGCGTCGCCGAGCGTCCCGGCGTGAACTTCGACGAGTACTACAAGCGGCACGTGCCCGGCGTCGGCTATGCGATCGACGACTCGCCGGTCAGTGCGCCAGGTCCCGCGCTTGTGCTCGAACGCGGCCGGCCGGTCGAGATCACGATCCACAACGCTCTGGCCAACGCGACATCCGTGCACTGGCACGGCATCGAAGTCGAAAGCAGTTACTACGATGGCGTGCCGCACTGGGGCGTCGACGGCGACCGGGTAACGCCGTGGATCGATCCCGGCGGCAGCTTCGTCGCGCGCTTCACGCCGCCGCGCGCCGGCACGTTCATGTACCACACCCACTTCAACGACTACGCGCAGCTGACGGCGGGTTTGTACGGAGCGCTGCTCGTCGTCGAGCCGGGCCAGCCGCGCGACGCGGCGATCGATCATGTCTACGTGATCGGCCAGGGCCCGGACGAGGAAAAGGACCCGATCCTGCTGAACGGAGTCGGCGAACTGCCGACGGCGCGTTGGCGCATTGGTTCGCAGCAGCGCGTGCGACTGGTCGGCATCACTGGTGTGCAGACGGTGCGCGTGCGCCTTTTGCGCAACGGCCAGACGGTGACGTGGCGGGCGCTGGCCAAGGATGGCGCCGACCTGCCCGCCGCGCTGGCGACACTGCGCGCGGCGGAAGTCGACATCAGCCCCGGCGAAACCTGGGATTTTGCCTACGCGGCCGACGAGCGCGGCACGCTGCGTCTCGAGGCCGCCGTGCCGAAGAGCAAGACGCCCGTGGCGTCCGCGTCGATCGCCGTCGAATGAGTCGACAGCGACTTAGTCGAGCGCGTAACCGAACTGCTGGCGGAACTGATCGGCAAACTCGGCGAAGGTGAAGCGCTGGTTCTGCGTGCCGGGGTGCTCGACCTTGAGCGCGCCCATCAACGAAGCCATGCGCCCGCAGGTGCCCAGATCCATGTCGCGCATCAGGCCGTAGATCAGGCCGGCGCGGTAGGCGTCGCCGCAGCCGGTCGGGTCGGACACGCGCCGTTCGTGCGCCGGCGGAATGCTGAGGGTTTCCTTCCTCGTGTTGATCTCGGAACCCTTCGGCCCGCGCGTGACGACATACGCCTTGACGCGTTCCTTGATCTGGTTTTCGTCCCATTCGGTGCGCTGCTGCAGCAGGTTCGACTCGTAGTCGTTGACCGTGACGTACTGTGCCTGCTCGATGAACGCGCGCAATTCGGCACCGTTGAACAGCGGCATCGCCTGGCCCGGATCGAAGATAAACGGAATATTGCCCTGCGCGAACTCGGTGGCATGCTGCATCATGGCCTCGCGCCCGTCCGGACCGACGATGCCGAACTTCACGTCGGGCACGTCGCGCACGTGGTTCTCATAACTGCGCATCATCGCGCCGGGATGGAACGCGGTGATCTGGTTGTCGTCCAGATCGGTCGTGATGAACGCCTGCGCCGTGTACAGGTCGTCGAGCAGCTTCACCTGGCTCAGGTCGATCCCGCACTTCGTGAAGTGCTCGCGGTACGGACCGAAGTCCTGCCCGACCGTGCCCATCGGCACCGGATGGCCACCAAGCAGCTTGAGGTTGTAGCTGATATTGCCGGCGCAACCGCCGAACTCCTTGCGCATCCGCGGCACGAGGAACGACACGTTGAGGATGTGAACCTTGTCCGGCAGGATGTGATTCTTGAACTGGTCCTGGAACACCATGATGGTGTCGTAGGCGAGGGAACCGCAGATGAGGGCTTTCAT
>DASSGP010000392.1:0-5268 GCA_035693405.1 Rudaea sp.
GAAGACGTGCAGGGCACGTTCGCGCTGACAATCCAGGGCCGTGGCTTCGAGTCGAAGGTTTCCGCGAGCCAGGACGAGTCGTTTCTGGAGTCCGAGTGCGTATCGTGCGGCGCCTGCGTGCAGGCGTGCCCGACCGCGACGTTGTCCGAGAAATCGCTGATCGCGGTCGGCCAGGCCGAGCATAGCGAGATCACGACCTGCGCCTACTGCGGTGTCGGCTGTTCGTTCCGTGCCGAGATGCGCGGCGAGGAACTCGTGCGCATGGTGCCGAACAAGGACGGCCACGCGAACCACGGCCATTCATGCGTCAAGGGCCGTTTCGCGATCGGTTATGCGACGCATCCGGACCGCATCCTGAAGCCGATGATCCGCGCGAAGATCTCCGATCCGTGGCGCGAGGTTTCCTGGGATGAAGCGATCGGCTACGCTGCGTCCGAGTTCAAGCGTATCCAGGCCAAATACGGCCGCGACTCGATCGGCGGGATCACATCGTCGCGCTGCACGAACGAGGAAACCTATCTCGTGCAGAAGCTCGTGCGTGCCGGCTTCGGCAACAACAACGTCGATACCTGTGCACGCGTGTGCCACTCGCCGACCGGTTACGGCCTGAAGAACACGCTGGGCGAATCGGCCGGCACGCAGAACTTCGATTCGGTCATGCAGGCCGACGTGATCATGGTGATCGGTGCGAATCCGACCGACGGCCATCCTGTGTTCGCCTCGCAGATGAAGCGCCGGCTGCGCCAAGGTGCGAAGCTGATCATTGCCGACCCGCGCCGCATCGACCTCGTGCGCATGCCACACGTCCAGGCCGATTATCACCTGAAGCTGCGCCCTGGCACGAACGTCGCCCTGATCAACTCGCTCGCACACGTTGTCGTGACCGAGGGCCTGGTCAAGGAAGATTTCGTGCGCGCGCGCTGTGAACCCGAAGCGTTCGAAAAATGGCGCAGGTTCATTTCCGAGCCGCGCAACTCGCCGGAGGCGATGGAAGCCGATACCGGCGTGCCGGCAGCCGAGGTGCGCGCAGCAGCGCGGCTCTACGCAACCGGCGGCAACGGCGCGATCTACTATGGACTCGGCGTCACCGAGCATTCGCAGGGGTCGACGATGGTCATGGGCATTGCCAACCTGGCGATGGCGACCGGCAACGTCGGCCGCGAAGGTGTCGGTGTCAATCCTCTGCGCGGGCAGAACAATGTGCAGGGATCCTGCGACATGGGCTCGTTCCCGCACGAGTTCCCCGGCTATCGTCACGTGTCCGACGACGCGACTCGCGGCGCGTTCGAACAAGCCTGGGGCGTGAAGCTCCTGGCCGAGCCCGGTTTGCGCATTCCGAACATGTTCGAGGCGGCGCTGGACGGCGAGTTCATGGGCCTGTACATCGAAGGCGAGGACATCGGCCAGAGCGATCCGAACACTCAGCACGTCACGGCGGCCTTGACCGCGATGGAATGCATCGTCGTGCAGGACCTGTTCCTGAACGAGACGGCAAAATTCGCGCATGTGTTCCTGCCGGGCTCGACGTTCCTCGAGAAGGACGGCACCTTCACGAATGCCGAGCGCCGCATCTCGCGCGTGCGCACCGTCATGCGCCCGAAGAACGGCTACGCCGACTGGGAAATCACCCAGTTGCTGTCGAACGCGATGGGCTATCCGATGAACTACGCGCACCCGTCGCAGATCATGGATGAGATCGCGAGCCTGACGCCGACATTCACCGGCGTGAGCTTCGACAAGATCGACCGGCTCGGCAGCATCCAGTGGCCGTGCAACGACATGCACCCCGAAGGCACGCCGACGATGCACGTCGGCGAGTTCGTGCGCGGCAAGGGCAGGTTCCTGCTGACCGAATACGTGCCGACCAACGAGAAGGTCAACGCGAAGTATCCGCTGATCCTGACGACCGGGCGCATCCTCAGCCAGTACAACGTCGGTGCGCAGACGCGGCGAACGGCAAACGTCGCCTGGCACAGCGAGGACCGTCTCGAGATTCACCCGCACGACGCGGAACAACGCGGCGTGAAGGATGGCGACTGGGTCGGCATTGCCAGCCGCGCCGGCGACACGGTGTTGCGCGCCCTGATCAGCGATCGCATGCAGCCCGGTGTCGTCTATACGACATTCCACTTTCCGGGCTCGGGAGCGAACGTCATCACGACCGAGAACTCCGACTGGGCGACGAACTGTCCCGAGTACAAGGTCACTGCGGTCGAGGTCACGCGCGTCAGCCAACCGTCGGAGTGGCAGAAGCGCTTCGTGGAATTCAGCCGGCAGCAGCAGGATTTGCTCGATCACGCCGTCGCGGGGAAGTAGACTTCTCTAGCCCCTCTCCCTCGGGAGAGGGGTTGGGGTGAGGGTCGGGTCTTGTACCGACGTTGATACAAGACCCGACCCTCATCCGGCGCTTCGCGCCACCTTCTCCCGGTGGGAGAAGGGAGAGCAATGTATCGCAGTGAGAGAGGTCGCTTGAAGCCGATATCCCAAGAACGTTCTGCGACAAGTTCGCTACCCGCCGGCGCCGTCCGCCGCGAAGTGCTGCGCCATCGCGCAGGCATCAGCGCACGCGTCTCCGACGCCGTTGCCGAGGAAATCCCGATCGCATTCGTCTATAACGAACGGCCGCATGCGGTGATGCTGGCGACGCCGTCGGATCTCGAAGACTTCGCGCTGGGCTTTTCGTTGAGCGAGGCGATCATCGCCGCTGCCGGCGAATTCGAGGGCGTGGAGATCGTGCCGGCGCTCGCGGGCATCGAGTTGCGCATAACGGTGCCCGAGGCGCGCGCCGCGGTGCTCGACCAGCGCGTGCGGCAATTGACTGGGCGCACCGGTTGCGGGCTGTGCGGCGCACAGACGCTCGACGCGGCCGTGCGCCATCCACCACCGGTCGCCGATCCGGTGGCGATCCAGCCCGGCGAGTTGAATCGTGCGCTCGGCGAATTGCAGCGTGGCCAGACAATCAACTCCGTGACCGGAGCGACGCACGCCGCGGCCTGGGCACAGTCCGACGGGCGTGTCGTGCTCGTGCGCGAAGATGTGGGCCGCCACAACGCGCTCGACAAACTGATTGGCGCGATGCAGCGCGAGCACGTCGACACGACACAGGGTTTCCTTGTCGTCACCAGCCGCGCCAGCTATGAGATGGTGATGAAGTCGGCGACAGTCGGGGTCGGCATCATCGCCGCGATCTCGGCGCCGACCGCCCTGGCGATAGCGCTCGCACAAGAGGCGAGCGTCACGTTGATCGGGTTCGCGCGGCCGGACGGTTACTCGATTTACACCCACGCGCAGCGCGTCGGTTCGAATACGCAGCGCACCAGGAGCACCGCATCGTGAACCCCGAACATCTGGCTGCGATGGCCAATGACATCGCCAATTTCTTTGCCGCCGAACCTGACCGCGAGACCGCGGTCGCCGGCGTCTCCGGTCATCTGAAGAAGTTCTGGGATCCGCGCATGCGCCGGCAGATTGTCGCCTATCTTCGCGAGCACGGCGGCGGCGAACTCAGCGAACTGGCGCGCGCCGGCGTAGCGCGTCTGGCTGAACTCGACGCGGCGACGGAGGCAGCGCGCCGCGCGTCGTAGGCAGCTTCGCGATATGTGAAGACGTGTAAACGTACGGCGCCGCTCACGCGCCGATGTTAAGCTCGACTCACGACAACAACGAGCCTTCGCGAAATGAAGCCAAGATCACGGTCCTTCGTGTGTCTCGCCGTCTGCGCATTTCTGGCAGGGTCAATCGCCGGCAGCGATGCGCTTGGCGCAAACCACGACAGCAAGTATTCGGTAACAGCGCATTGGCGCGTCGGGGGCCCCGGCGGCTGGGATCTGCTTGCGGTCGATGACGCAGCGCGGCGGCTCTACCTGAGCCGATCCGACCGTGTCGTCGTGCTCGATGCCGACAGCGGTAAAGTCGTGGGGGAAATTGCGCATACCGACGGCGTGCACGGCATCGCGATCGCTCCGGATCTCGGTCGTGGCTACACGAGCAATGGCAAAGCCAATTCAGTGACGGTATTCGACCTGAAGACGCTCAAGCCGATCAGAGAGGCCAAGATCGAAGGGCAGAATCCCGACGTGATCCTGTACGACGCGGACAAGCATCGGCTGTACACCTTCAATGGTCGCAGCAAGGATGCCAGTGTGATCGACGCAAAGACGCTCGAGCCGATCGGAACAATTGCGCTCGGCGGCAAACCCGAATTCGCCGTCAGCGACGGGCATGGCCGGACGTACGTGAACATCGAGGACAAGGCCGAACTAGCGGTCATCGACGAGAGCGCGCTCAAGGTCGTCGCGACCTGGCCACTGGAATCCTGCGAGGAGCCGACCGGATTGGCGTTCGACAATGCGCACCATCGCCTGTTTTCGGTCTGCCAGAACGAGAAGATGATCGTTACGGACAGCGCCAACGGCCATCGGGTTGCCACCGTGCAGATCGGAAAAGGTCCGGATGGCGCCGTCTTCGATGCGTCGCGTGGCCTGGTGTTCAGCTCGAACGGGGAGGGGACGCTGACGATCGTCCACGAGGACGACCCGGAACATTTTCGCGTCGTGGACAACGTCGCGACGCAGAAGAGCGCGCGCACGCTGACCCTAGACCCACAAACGCACCGGCTGTTCCTTCCCGCAGCCGAGTTCGGTGCCACGCCCGCGGCGACGGCCGAGCAACCGAAGCCGAGGCCGACGATGGTGGCGGACACGTTCTCGGTGCTTGTCGTCGGACCCTAGACCGGAAGAAGTTTGTCTAGGCGTCGGTTCAGCGCAAGACGCGAATATCGACCTGTGAATAAGCGCCGGCAGGTGTCAAAGCGGTGATTGTCTGCGCGCCGACGTCGGCGAATGCGTGTACGAACGCGCGTGTTCCGCTGGTTTCGCCCTCCAGCCTGCCATTGATCAGCCACATGACAGGACCGCTCGCTCCGAGTGCCTTCAGGCTCAATTGCGCAGGCTTTGGGCTGCCCGGCGAACGCGCGATTGCCGCACCGTTTCCGATGCCGTCGATGCGCAGATTTGCGTAGCGTTCGAGCGCATCCGGCGCGCAGTCGGGCGCAAGGGGGGGAATCGTTGCGCGCTGACGCTGGCCGTGAGAGAGCCATGGATATGCAAGCGCGGGCCAGCGCGCGATAGCGACCTCGCGCTCCCGCGTTGCATGACAATCCGCGCTGAGCCGCGCGCCAGTCCTTGCATCGATGCGCACGCGAAGATTGCTCGCCGACCAGTTGCCGGCATCGCGATCGGGCAGCGTCGGTGGAATAACGCCATTGAG
>DASSGP010000393.1:0-13459 GCA_035693405.1 Rudaea sp.
GAAACCGGGTCAGAGTCATTTTCCGCAGGCCGTGCGCCAGCGGGTGGGAATGCGCATCGTCCGGAAAATGACTCTGACCGCATTTCGGCGGCCGTCCCGCACAAGTCGATCGCCGTGCTGCCATTCACCGATCTGTCGCCCGCGCTCGACCAGGAATACTTTTCCGACGGCATGGCCGAGGAGATCCTGAACGCGCTGACGAAGGTGAAGGATCTGAAAGTCGCCGGCCGTACGTCGTCGTTCTCGTTCAAGGGCAAGAACGACGACCTGCGCGTGATAGGCAAGGCGCTCGCGGTGGCGCACGTGCTCGAAGGATCGGTGCGCAAGCAGGGCGAGAAGGTGCGCATCACGGCTCAATTGATCCAGGCCGAGGACGGCTATCACCTGTGGTCGGAAACGTACGACGGCGATCTGTCCGACGTGTTCGCGCTGCAGGAGCGCATCGCGCGTGCCGTCACGGAGAACTTGAAGCTGGTGCTGCAGGGCGGGCAGCAGCAGCGCCTGGTGTCGACCGGTACCTCCAACGCGGAGGCTTATTCGCTTTACCTGCAGGCAACCGGGATCTTCAATCGTCGCGAAGGCACGCGCTTTGCGGAAGCCATCGACCTGCTCGATCAGGCGCTGAAGCTCGATCCGAACTACGCGCGCGCGCATTCGCGCCTCGCCGCCATCCATGCGCTCGAGCCGATCTATGCTCCCGAAACGACGGAGGCGGCGCTGACCGCGGTCGAGCGCGAGGCGGCGTTGGCAACGCAGCTCGATCCGTCGCTGGCGGAACCGTACGCGGCACTCGGCGTCGCCTACGACCAGCGCAACCGCTATCTCGACGGTCGCGCAGCGATGGAACGAGCCTTGTCGCTTGACCCCGACGACGTCACGGCAAACTTCTGGGCCGGCGTCAACGCTATCAGCAACGGCTATACGACGCAGGGCTGCGCGCACTTCGATCGCGTGCTGGCGATCGATCCTCTGCTGCCGAACGCACTGTTGTGGCGAGGCATCGAATACGCGCACGCCGGCAACCTCGATCGCGCGCAAGTGCTGCTGCAGCGCGCGGCGGATGTCGGCCTTGCCCACGTCGGCGTCGGCACGCACATGTTGAGCGCAGCCCGCGGCCAGTATGCCGAGGCGACGAAGCAGCTGCTTGCCGGCATGCGTGTGCTCGGCGCCGGATTCCCCGCCGATTCGCTGCCACTGCTCGCCGACGGCGTTTATGGCGACGCGGCGGCAAAGTCGAAGGCGTTGGCGGCGATCGACGAATTCATGGCGACGAAGCCCAAGCTAGTGCCTGGCGTTGTGCCGTATGCACTGCTGCTCATGCACGAGGATCGCCGCGTGCTGGCTCTGCTGTCGCAATACGGCAGCAGCAACGGCGCCTGGTACTACCATCTGATGTGGAGTCCGCTCGGACGTTCGCTGCGCGCAGCGCCCGAGTTCGCAGCCTTCGCGCGCCACATCGGCTGGACCGCGCTGTGGGACAAGTACGGCGCTCCTGATGCGTGCCGGCGCGTGGCTCTGGGTGATTACGACTGCAGCAGCGAAGCCGCGCAGAAACCATGAACCTGTTCGCCGAGCTCGAGCGCCGCAATGTCATCCGCATGGCCGGGCTGTATTTGGTCGGCGCCTGGCTGATCACGCAAGTCGCCGGCACGTTGCTGCCGATGTTCGAAGCGCCGGCATGGGTCGCGCGCACGATCGTGATCATTCTTGCGATTGGCTTCATTCCGGTGCTGATCTTTTCGTGGATCTACGAACTGACACCGGATGGCCTGAGACGCGATGCCGAGGTCCCGCGCGAGCAATCGATGGCGCGGCAGACCGGCCGGCGCATCGACTTCGCGATCATCGCCGTGCTGCTTCTTGCAGTTGTATACTTTGCCGTCGACCGCATGGTGTTCGAGCCGCGTCGTATCGCCCAGGCGCGCGCCGAGGCGACGCAACCGGCGCGGCACGACGCTCAGGCCGACCGCTCGATCGTGGTGCTGCCTTTCGCCGACATGAGCCAGGCGAAGGACCAGGAATATTTGTCCGACGGCCTGGCCGAGGAACTGCTGAACCTGCTCGCGCGCGTGCCGCAGCTGCGCGTGATCTCGCGCTCGTCGGCGTTTTCGTTCAAGGGCAAGGCCATCGATGTTGCCGGCATAGCCAAGCAACTCGACGTCGCGCACGTACTCGAAGGATCGGTGCGCAAGGCCGGCAATGCCGTGCGCATCACTGTCCAGTTGATCGACGCGCGCTCGGACGCGCACATCTGGTCGGAAACCTACGACCGGCCGCTCGACAACATCTTCGCGATCCAGGATGAGATCGCCGCAGCCGTCGTATCGAAGTTGAAGATCACGCTGCTCGGCGACGCGCCGAAAGCCACGGTCACCGACCCGGCGGCCTATGCGCTTTATTTGAAGGCAAGCGAGCAGCTTCGCGTCGGCTCGGCCGACGCGCTCGAGGCAGCGATCCGGTTGTACAAGGAGGCGTTGGCGACATCTCCGGATTACGCGCAGGCTTGGGAAGCGCTGGGGGGCGTCTATCTCAACCAGGCCGCGCGCGGGATGCGCGACACCGAGGAAGGCACACGGCTCGCGCGCGAAGCAACCAACCGCGCGCTGGCGCTGAATCCAAGCCTGGCAAGGGCGACGGCGGATCTTGCCTGGATCGCCAACGCCTACGACCGCGATCTTGTTTCTGCCGTCCGTTATACCGACCGCGCACTTGCGCTCGACCCCGGCAGCACGCAGGTACTGTTCAGCGCAGGACTCACCGCTCGCTCGCTGGGGCGTCTGGACGCCGCGACGGCGATCTACCGACGCGAAGTCGCGCTCGATCCTGCGAATCCGGGACCGTACGGACAGCTTGGCAAGGTGCTGGCCTTCTCCGGGCGCGACGCGGAGGCCATTGCGAGTTTTCGCAAGGTGATCGAGCTCAGTCCCGGGTTCGCGGGCGTGCGCCACTGGCTCAGCCTCGTGCTGTTGAAGGATGGGCACGATCGGGCGGGCGCGGAACAGGCGCTCGCGCTGGCCGCCGACGAGCCTGGCCGCTGCTATCGCCTGGAGACGCTCGCGATGGCTTACTACGCGTTGGCCAGGACAGGCGAGTCCGACGCGGCAATGGCTGAACTGACGGCGACGTGCGAAGAGCCTGCCTCGTACAACATCGCCTACGCCTACGCGTTCCGTGGCGATGCGGATCAGGCATTCACGTGGCTGGAAAAAGCGTTGCAGCACAATGATGGCGGCCTGACCGAAGTGGTGAGCCAGCCGATGTTCGCGCCGATACGCAACGATCCGCGCTGGCTGCCCTACCTGCGTAAGCTCGGCCGCGCGCCGGAGCAACTCGCGGCGATTCCTTTCAGCGCGACGCTGCCGCAATGATCCGCTTCGGAGTGAGGTAGGCTAGCGCGCATGAGCTTGTTCGCCGAACTCAAGCGCCGCAACGTATTCAGGGCCAGTGCTGCCTATCTGGCGCTGGGCTGGGTCGTAACCCAGGTCACCTCGACCATGGCGCCGGCGCTGCATCTGCCAGACTGGATAGTTCCTGTCGTCGTGTGGATCGGCGTGATCGGATTTCCGTTCGTGGTCGTGTTCTCCTGGGTCTTCGAACTCACGCCGGAAGGAATCAGGCGCGAACGCGACATCGAGCACGATGCCTCGATCAAGCACGTTACTGCGCGCCGGCTCGACCATATTGCGATCGTGCTGTTCGCGCTCGCCATCGTGCTGCTCGCCGCTGACCGATTCTTCGTACGCGGCAGCGCGCCTGCCCCTGCGAGTGCGCCTGCCGCCACGGCGAAAGAGGCAGTCGTGGCACCGAATGCCAACGCATCGGAAAAGACCGCGCCGCCTGCAGCCGAAAAGTCGATCGCGGTTCTACCGTTCGCAGACCTCAGTCCGGGCCACGACCAGGAGTATTTCTCCGACGGCATGGCCGAAGAAATCCTCGACGCGCTGGCGCAGGTGCGCGATCTCAAGGTCGCCGGCCGCACGTCTTCGTTCTTCTTCAAGGGCAAGAACGAAACGTTGCAGGCAATCGGCGCAGCGCTTGGCGTGGCGCATGTGCTGGAGGGCTCGGTGCGCACGCAGGGCACGAAGGTGCGCATCACCGCGCAGTTGATCCAGACCCGGGACGGCTTCCATCTGTGGTCGCAGAGTTACGACGGCGACATGAGCGATGTGTTCCAGCTGCAGGAGCGCATCGCGCGCGCGATCACCGACCAGCTCAAGGTCGTGCTGCAAGGTGAGCAGAAGACCCAATTGTTGCCGAAGACGACCACCAACGTCGCGGCGCACGAACAGTACTTGCGCGGCCGCTATTTCCTGACCGCGCGTGGATTGATCAACCTGCAGAACGCTGCGGCCGCGTTCGAGGCGGCGAAGGCGGCGGACCCGAACTATGCTGACGCCTGGGCCGGCCTGGCCCAGGCTTATGCGCTGATACCCGAGTACTCGGTGTTCGATCCGGCCGGCAACGGGCACGAGATCAACACCACGGCGCAGGCGATTGCCGCCGCAGACCAGGCGCTAAGCCTGGATCCGAACTCGTGCCGGGCGCTCGCCGCGCGCGGCTACGTTCGTATCGGTCGGCAGTTCGACTGGTCCGGCGGCGAGGCCGACTATCGTGCCGCCATTGCCACCGACCCGCGCGACGCGACAGCGCAGCAGTGGTATGGCGAGTCGCTCATGTATCAGCGCCGCTGGCCGGAAGCCGAAACCCACTACGATGCGGCGATCACGCTCGAGCCACTCGCGCCGATCACGCATTTCGCCAAGGCATTGGCGCTGCAGTACCAGGGAAGGCTCGAAGCGGCAGTGGCCGAGTTCGACGAGTCGTTGCGGCTCGCGCCGCACCTCTACGCTTCGAAGATGTCGAAGATCCTGAGCCTGGTCGAACTGCACCGTTACGATGAGGCCGAGGCGACGGCGCGGCTCATGGCCGCTGCCGAGTCCGAGCCCACGATCGCCTTCATCGCCGCGCTGCGCGATCACTCGCGCACCGATGCCGCCGTGACCGCTATCATGGCGAGCAGCCTGGGTGGCGTCGTCTACAAGCCGCCGATGCTGGCGATGCTCGGGCGCAACGACCTCGCGCTGGCCGAACTCGAGCGCTTGTTCGCCGCGAACGATCCGCTGCGCGAATTCCTCTATGCCATTCCGCAATTCAAGCCGCTATACCAGGAACCGAGGTTTCAGGCGCTGTTGAAACAGATCGGCCTGCCGCGCGAAGCGCCTGCGCAATGAACGCGATCGGCGCCTGGCTCGCAGTCGGCCGCGTTCGTGCGCAATCCGGATGGCGCTTCATGTGCGAGTACGCGAATCTCCACAATCCCGAACACCGATCCAGGTCCGTAACCGAACGCACCCGATGAGCCTGATCAACGAACTCAAACGCCGCAACGTCATTCGCATGGCTGGCCTGTACCTCGTCGGCGCGTGGCTGATCGTGCAGGTATCGAGCACCGTGCTGCCGATGTTCGGCGCGCCGGACTGGCTGCCGCGCAGTGTCGTGGTGCTGCTCGCGCTCGGCTTCGTCCCGATGCTGGTTTTTGCCTGGGTGTTCGAACTGACGCCAGAGGGCATCAAGCGCGATGCGCAGGTCAAGCCCGAGGAATCGATCGCGCCGCAGACCGCAAGGCGCATGGATCGCATGATCATCGTCTTGCTGCTGCTGGCGCTCGCGTATTTCGGCTTCGACAAGTTTGTGCTGGCGCCGCGGCGCGCCGCGGCGGACATTGCCGCAGCGGTATCATCGACCAGAGAACAGGCAACGACGCAGGCCGCGCAGGCGCCAAACAACAAATCGATCGCCGTTCTGCCGTTCGAGAACATGAGCGCCGACAAGGACAATGCGTTCTTCGCCGACGGTATCCAGGACGAGATACTGACCGGCCTGGCCAAGATCGGCGATCTCAAGGTGATCTCGCGCACCTCGACATTGCGCTACGACAGCAAGCCGCCGAACCTGTCGGAAATTGCGCGCCAGCTCGGCGTCGCAAACATCCTCGAAGGCAGCGTGCAGAAAGTCGCCAATCGCGTGCGCGTCAACGTGCAGTTGATCGAGGCGCAGGGGGACAGTCACTTGTGGGCCGAGACCTACGATCGCACGCTCGACGACGTGTTCGCGGTGCAGAGCGAAGTCGCGCAGAAGATCGCCGCATCGCTCAAGGCGACACTGACGCGCGACGAGCACGAGGCGCTGATCGCCAAGCCGACGGATAATCCCGCCGCGTACGAGGCCTACCTCAAGGCCCTGGCCCTGATGCCAAGGGGTTCGGCCTACGATCGAGCGCACATTGCGCGCGTTACCGATGCGCTGGAGCAAGCCATCAAGCTGGATCCGAATTTTGCCTCGGCCTGGGCGTTCCTTGCCGACCGTCACCTGTGGTGCTACTTCACCGGATTCGATTCGACGCCGGAGCGGCTTGCCGCGGCGAAGGCGGCGCTCGATCGTGCCCAGGCCCTTGCGCCCGATCTGCCGCAGGTTCTGTTCGAGAGCGCGATGTACCAGTACTACGGCCTGCGCGATTTCGCTGCAGCGCTCGAGTTGATGCCGAAAGTCCAGCGCGCGCTGCCGAATAACGCGCGTGTCTGGTATGTCACGGGCCTGCTCGAGCGCCGGCTTGGACAATGGGTAGAATCGGTGGAAAATTTCGAACACGCGCGCCGGCTGAGCCCGAACGACTTCACGATCACATCGGAATTCGGTCTGACCCTGATCATGCAGCGACGGTACGCCGAAGCGGTTCCCGTGATCGATGCGGCCTTGGATCTGCGCACCGACGATCCACCCACGCTCGGTTTGCGGCTGCTGTGCGCGTGGAACCTGGAGGGCATCGCCGGCGGCGAACGCGTGCTCGACGCGGTGAAATCCGATGCGCCCGGCGTGCTTGCGCTGCGCGGTCTGCAGGCATTATATCAACGCGACGATGCGCGCGCCTCGGCGCTGCTGCGGCAGGCGATCGGGTCCGGCAACGAATTGCAGACGCCATTGAACTTTGCCGGCTACATTCCCGCACACACCGAATGGCAGCTGATGCTTGCTTCGATCGAGCAACGCACTGACAGTGCGGCGGCGAAAAAGGTCTATCGTGACGTACAAGCGGCCGCAACTGCCGCGTTGGCAACGCCGTCAAGCCTTTACGTCGAGACGGCCTGGCGAGCGGCGCTGGCCATGGCCGAGGCCGGACTGGGGCAGCGTGACCGGGCCGTCGCCGAAGCGCGACGCGCTGCCGCGCTGGTCCCCGAAACGTCCGATCTGCTCGAAGGTCCGACCTGGCAGGAATACCTGGCCAAGGTCTACGCGATGAATGGCGACGCGACGCTTGCGCTGCCGTTGATCGAACACTTGCTGAAAACCAACGGCAGTGCGATCTCTCCGGTGCTGTTGAAGCTCGATCCGGTGTGGGATCCGATTCGCAGTGATCTGGCCTTCCAGAAACTGGTTGCCGTGGATGCTTTCGGAGGGCAAGCGCGATGAGCGCCGAAGAACTGAGCGCGTTGTCGGTTGGCGGGGTGGGCCTTGACCCACCGGTTTTTGTTTAGCCGCATAGAGTGGGCCTTGGCCCACCGTTTTTCGTTTGCGCAAAAGATGAGCGGTGGGCCAAGGCCCACCCTACTTTCGCAGGCGTTTCGTCAGTACGCCGAACCGTTGGACTGTGTAGAGCTCAACACGCCCGCATCCGCCGAGACGAAGTAGTTCGTCGCACCAGTCGCCAGCCAAGTACCGAAGTTGAACGTGCCGCCGACGCCGATGCGCTGTACGGCGATGTCGTGGTAGGTCAGCGGCGTCTTCGCCGTGCATACTTCCGCCGGGCCCGGTGCCTGCAGGAAATACGCGGTGCTGTTGCCGACGACGCTTGCATGGCCGTTATGATCAATTAGAAGGGCCGTCTGTTCGTCGACCGCGACGCCGCGCGGCGCACTGCTCCAGCCGTTGTCCGCGATGCGGCACAGGAACGCCAAGTCGCGGCCCATGCGGTCGCGCGTGACAAAATGCGGATCGCCGATCACGCCCACCAGGCTCGCCACGTTGGCGAAGTCTCGGGCGAACGTCAGGTATCGGTTGAACGGGTCGGCCAGCGATTGGCTGGATGTTGCGCCTTGGGGCGCGAGCGCCGAATAGACGAACTCGGTCAACACGTTCAAGCCGGCGCTGGTGCCCCCGACCGGAACTCCGGCGGCGATCTTCGCATTGAGAATCGTCTGCACCGGCGTTCCGGTCCAGAAGTTGATGTAGTTCGACTGATCACCGCCGGCGATCCAGATCGCCTCGGCGTTGTTCATGATCGCCGCCACGTTCGGATCATTTGCAGCCGCGGCCGATGGGATGATCAGCGTCGCCACTGAATTCGCGCCCTGGCACAGGTCCTGGATGTACGGGTTATACGCGTCGGTGCCGGTCGCGCGGATGACGAGGAAATCGCCGTTACCGGCGAGGCCGCACATCCACTGGAATGCCGCGTCGACATCGGTGCCTCCACCCATGAGTACGGTACCGCCCGTCGTTGCAGGGCTCACATCGGCCGTGTTGCCGAGGCGAAAATAGGTGTAGGGCGGTTTCTTGGCGGCCCACAGCGGAGTGCAGGCGGCGAAAGCCAAAAGCAATGCGAGCAGACGTTTCATCGACGTTGTCTCCCAGGCTGAGGTCACAAGTGCGACGTCGAGGAACGACAGTTCCGGTGCCGCACGACAAGGAGGATCGTAGCACGCGCGCGGAGGGTGTCGAAGATGGAGTCAGGAGAACCGCACGGCAGAGCACGCCGGAATCGAGCGCACGCGCGATTTTCGAGTCCTGCCTAGATGCGGCGGTACATGATCAGCGCATCGACCAAGCCGAGCCGCGCGTGTCGAAATGCGTTCGGAATGCGACCGATGATTTCGAACCCGTGCTTCTGCCACAGGCGCACGGCGCCCTCGTTCGAACTGACGACGAAGTTGAACTGCATCGCGGTGAAACCCGCCGCGCGCGCTTGCGCCAGCGAGTGCTCACACATCGCGCTCGCGATGCCGCGGCCTCGCATTGCCGACGAAACCATGTAGCCGCAATTCGCGACATGATTTCCCAAGCCCGGTTGATTCGCGTGCAGCATGTAGCCGCCGACGCAAGCGCCGTCGAGCAGCGCGGCAAAACAGCGCGACCCCTCGCTGGTCCACAACTGCCGCGCCTGCTCGAACCGCATGTCCGGCGCATAGCTGTAGGTTTCGCCGGCGGCAACCACTTCGTGGAAGATCGGCCACAGCAGCTCGAATTCGGCGGCACCGATCTCGCGAATGATCAGCGCGTCCGCCATCGTCGTTCCGTCAGCGCGTCGGTTTGGGCAGCAGCGCCGGATCGAGGCGCACGTCGAACCAGTTGAAACCCCAGTGCACGTGCGGGCCACTGGCGCGGCCGGTCATGCCGGCGGCGCCGATGACCTGGCCGGCCATGATCGCGTCCCCGGCTTTGACGTCGAGCCGGCTCATGTGCAGGAACGAGCTGGTCAGACCGAAACCGTGATCGATCAGCACCGTGCCGCCGGTCAGCACGAGATCGGATTGTGCGAAGGCCACCGTACCGGCCGCGGGAGCATGGATCGGCGTGCCTTCCGGCACGGCCATGTCCAGTCCCATGTGCGGCGCCTTCGGAGTGCCGTTGTCGATGCGTTGACTGCCGTAGACGCCGCTGATGCGCGCACCTTGTACCGGCAGCGAAAAGCCGCGCAGGAAATCCTCGCGTGCATCGTCGCGCTTGCGCGCTTCGGCAACGAGCGCCTGCTCGCGCTCGATGCGCGCCGCGGTCTCCGGATCCGGCGTGACGGTCTTCTGCGGCAAACCTTCGACGTGTTCGATATGGTATTGGCGTTTGGCGACGGCGAAAGTCTGCGTTGTCGTTTTGCCGCCGGCGTAGCGAACGTTCAGCCTCGCGGCGGCGGGGGCATCGCGGTCGAGTCCGAAGACGAAGACGCCGTCAGGGCCGACGCGCAATTGGCGACCGTTGAACTCGATCTGCGTGTTGGCCGGGGCATGGCCGATGACGAGTTCGCCTTGCTGGAGGTGCTTGGGCAGGCGCAGGCTTTGGTCGGCTGCGAAGAGCGGCGTTGCGAACGCGCCCCAGGTGAATGCGATAGCAAGAGCTTTTACGACTGCCGCTGTTCTCCGGATTGCCCCCATCCGCCCCACCTCCATGCGCTGCGCATGCGATCGGTTGTTCGGTATCGCATGCAGCACATGGAGGTGGGGCACCTTCCCCCGCTTCGCAGGGGAAGGGAAGTGCGGACTCATCGCGCGAAGTCCAGACGGCGGCCGAGTTGCGTGTCGTTGAGCTTGCCGTCGTTCCAGGCAAGGTGGCCGTTGACCCAGGTCGCGGCGACGCTCGAGCGGAATGTCGTGCCTTCGAATGGCGACCAGCCGCACTTCGAGATCACCGCCTCGCGGGTCACTGTCTGCGGCGCCGCCGTGTCGATCAGGGTCAGATCGGCCCAGTAGCCTTCGCGGATGAAGCCACGCTCACTGACGTTGAACAATTTGGCCGGCGCGTGCGCGGTGCGTTCGACGATCAGCTCGAGCGGCAACTGGCCGTCGAACCAGCGTTCGAGCGCGCATTGCAGGACGAACTGCACGAGCGGCAGGCCCGACGGCGCCTTTTCATAGGGCTGGCTCTTTTCCTCGAGCGTGTGCGGCGCGTGGTCGGTCGCCAGCACGTCGATGCGGCCGTCGCGCAACGCGGCGATGATCGCGGCGCGGTCGGCAGCGGTCTTGATTGCCGGATTGCATTTTATCAAATTACCTTTTGTCGCATAGTCTGCGTCGCTGAAGTGCAGGAAGTGCACGCAGGTCTCGGCGGTGATGCGCTTGCCGTCGAGCGGACCGGGCGTGAACAAGGCCAGCTCGTCCGCGGTCGAGATATGCAATACGTGCAGGCGCGTGCCGTGGCGGCGGGCCAGGTCGATCGCCAGGCGCGTCGACTTGATGCAGGCCTCGCGCGAACGGATGAACGGATGCCGCTCGACGGGAATCGCGTCGCCGTAACGCGCTCGTTCCGCGGCCAGGTTCGCCTCGATCGTCGGCGTATCCTCGCAATGGGTGACTACCGGAACCGGTGCATCGCGAAAGATGCCGTCGAGCGTCGCCGGATTGTCGACCAGCATGTTGCCGGTCGACGCGCCCATGAAGATCTTGATGCCGCAGGCCGCGCGCGGGTCGAGATTGCGGATCAGGTCGAGATTGTCGTTGGTCGCGCCGAAATAGAACGCATGGTTGGCGAGCGACTTCCGCGCGGCACGCGCGTACTTGTCGGCAAGCGCCGCATAGTCGGTCGTGGTCGGCTTCGAGTTCGGCATCTCGAAGAAGCTGGTCACGCCGCCGGCGACCGCCGCGCGCGACTCGGTATGGAAATCTCCCTTGTGCTCGAGTCCAGGTTCGCGGAAATGAACCTGGTCGTCGATCATGCCCGGGAGCAGAAGCCGTCCGTTGGCGTCGAAAACCCGTTCGCCGGGTTGCGGGGCGAGACCAGGAGCGACGGCGTCGATGCGCCCGGAGCGCACGCGCACGTCACCCTGGAAGCGGCGTCCTTCATTGACGATGTCGGCGTTGCGGATCAGCCAGTCGTTCATGTGGGGATTATCGATTTGAGTTGGAGGTCAGCGCCAGCCCTCGACGCGACGAGTTCGTCGCCGGTGGATGTCGAGGAGCCGGCAGCAGTCACGGTGTCGGCTCATGCGGCGTTCGCCGGAATGTGAATGCCTGTGGCACGGGATCGGAACCACCGTCGCACAATGGCTGGCAGCGCGCCAGTCGCCACACTGCCAGCATGCCGCCGCGCGCGGCGCCGAAGCGCGCGATCGCGACGCGCGCATAGTCGGAACAGCTGGGGTCGAATCGGCAGCGCGACCCGAACAGCGGACTCAATATCCGCTTGTAAGCTGCCAGCAGGGCGAGAATCAGTCGGGTCACAGACGATCGAAGCGGGGCGATTACGGCGTCGGGAAATTGCGCGGACCGGATAACGCCCGCGAGCGTAACTCGGCGCAGGATCGCCGATGAAGTCACAGTTTACCTTGAAGGGGCGAAGGTCGGCGCGACCGCCGGCGGCGAGGATCGGCCCAGCTTGGCAGTTTTGCGCTGCAAATGGTTGCCGCAGGGGGTAACTTACGCTATAACACGCGACCGCCGAAATACTATGGTGAGAGCATATGGCGAACGCGAAACGTAAACCCGCGACTGCCGCGAAGAAGAAACCAGCAAGCGCCAAAGCCAAGCCCGCGAAGAAAGCGAGCGCGGCCAAGGTGCGCAAGCCGCAAAAGGCGTCCAAGCCCGCGCGCAAGTCTGCGCCGAAGGTCAAGAAGCCGGCCAAGAAAGTCGCTCCGGCGAAGCACGTCGTGAAAAAGAAGGCCGCGGCCAAGCCGGCCGCAAAACCGGCCGCGCACAAGGCGCGGGCCGTAAAGCCGGTCGCACATAAACCGGTCGCACATAAACCAGCGGCTAAACCGGCTGCTCCGGTAAAGCCGGCCGCTCCGGTCAAGTCCGCCAAGCCCATCCACGTTGTTCCTACGAAGCACGAAATGCCAGCAAAGAAAGCCAAAATGGTTACCGCGTCCACCGCCGCCAACGACTCGCTGTCGCGCGACGACGGACGCTACGCACTGCCGAGCACGGTCGTTGTCAATCTGCCCGCGGGCTACCATCCGAACGCGCGCGAGGAATACATGGGTCCGCGCCACCTTGCCTATTTCCGCGCGAAGTTGCAGAAGTGGCGCGAGGACCTGGTCGAGGAGTCCAAGCAGACGATCGACAACCTGCGCGACGAAGTGCGCGACGTCGGCGATGAAGCCGAGCGCGCCACGCGCGAGACCGAAAACTCGCTCGAACTGCGCACGCGCGACCGCTATCGCAAGCTGATCGCCAAAATCGACAAGGCGCTCAAGCGCATCGAGGAAGGCCGGTACGGCTATTGCGAAGAGACCGACGAGGAAATCGGCATCGAGCGCCTCGAAGCGCGGCCGATCGCCACGCTGTGTCTGGATGCGCAGGAGCGCTGGGAACACCGCCAGAAACAGATGGGCGATTGAGTTGAGAGCAGGGGCTAGGGACTAGGGGCTAGGAACTAGGGAGAGCGCGCCTACCTTCTCCCCGTGTGCGGGGGGAAGATGCCAACTGCAGGCGCCGGGAGCGCCTGCGAACAGCGGAGCTGGCCCCCAGGGGCGAGCGCCTCGATGGCGCGAGTCAGGCGGATGAGGGGCTCTTTCTCGCTAAGACGTTATGACAACGCTCGTCGGGCGTGTTCCTTGACTGCCTGGAGCATTGCCGAGAGGCCATTGCTGCGGGTCGGCGACAAGTGCTTGGCCAGGCCAATCGTTTCAACGAAACGCGGCTCCGTGGCGAGAATCTCCTGCGCGCTGCGGCCGGAGTAGACGCGCAGCAGCAACGCGATGAGTCCGGAAACGATCGCCGAATCGCTGATCGCGCGGAAGTCGAGCCGCTCGCGGTCGCCC
>DASSGP010000394.1:0-6407 GCA_035693405.1 Rudaea sp.
GACCTATGTCACCGCCGGTGGCGTGAAACTGGAGTTGAACACGGAGCACCCGTACGAGCGCCACGAGTGGGTCGTAAAGCACTACAAGGACAAGCACGACGGCGACGAAATGCGTGAACGCGACGACGATTGACGCCCAGCGCGCAAAAGGACTTTAGGGAGCGGCGCCTATCTCGGGTTGAATGATTCAGCCATGCGATGGAAACGCGGGACGGACCGGGTTATCGAAAGATGATTCGAGCCGTCCCTTTTTTTATGGCCATGGATGGCCGGTACGCCGGAAATGCAGGAGCAATTTCCGGCGGGTGCCTCAACCGCACGACATCCTGAAAACGAAGTCACTTTGGCTGGACCGACACGCCGGCGCGACGCCGGGTCGACAGGGGTTTCCGAGCGGCGGCAACGTGCTTGGCTTGTGCTGGATGGCTCGAGCCCGCTCGGACGACACGCAATCGTTCTGCGACAAGTTGCTCGCGGCGATGCGCAGGGAGTTTGAAGCCACGCGATCGCGCAGGAATGATTCCCGCGTCAGCGGCTTGGCGTTCGCATCAGCACGAATTCCTCGGCGGCAGTCGGATGCACGGCCATGGTCGCGTCGAAATCGCGCTTGTGCGCGCCCATGGTGACGGCAACCGCCAGGCTCTGCACGATCTCCGGAGCATCGATGCCGATCATGTGCAGCCCGAGTACGCGCTCGGTCTTCGCATCGACGACGAGCTTCATGTAGCTGCGCTCGTTGCGTCCGGAAACGAGGTTTTTCAACGGACGGAAGTCGGCTTCGAATACCTCGATGCGGTGGCCACGCTGCAGCGCCTTGTCCTCGCTCAGACCGATCTGCGCCACGGGCGGCTGCGAGAAGACCGCACTGGCGAGCAGATCGTGATCGACGGCGCGTGGCGTGCCGCCAAATTCCGTGTCGACGAAGGCGCGCCCTTCGGCAATCGCGACCGGCGTCAGGTTGACCCGGTCGGTGACGTCTCCGACCGCAAAGATCGAAGGCACGTTGCTGCGCGACCATTTGTCCACGCTCACGGCGCCAGTCGGCTGCAACAGGACTCCGGCCTGCTGGAGCCCGAGCTTGGCGCCATTCGGCGTGCGCCCGAGGGCATTGAGCACGAGGTCGGCGTGCAGGACGCGGCCATCGGCGCCGTGGCAAACGAATTCCTCGCCGACCTTTTCGATCCTGGCCGCCTGAAAGCCGGCCTGCTGGACGATGCCGCGCTCGCGCATCGCCGCGCCGAGGCGGCGACGTACATCCGGATCGAACCCGCGCAGCGGCGCGTCGGCGCGATAGGCCAGCGTCACCGCGCTGCCGAAGCCGCGAAAGATGCCCGCGAACTCGACCGCGATGTAGCCGGAACCGAGCACCAGCAATCGCGCCGGCGTGGCGGTCAGGTCGAGCATCTCGTTCGACGTGGCGGCGAGTTCGATGCCCGGAATAGACGGTAGGCTTGGCGCGCTGCCGGTCGCGATCAACAACCGCTCGGCCGACAGACGTTCGCCATTGATCAGGATCGAGTGCGCATCCTGCACGGCCGCGCGCCCGGCGATAAACCTCACGCCGGATTCGGCCAGCATCCTGCGGTAGACGGCTTCGATGCGCGCGATCTCGGCATCCTTGGCAGCAGTCAGCCGCACCAGGTCAAAGTGCGGCTCGGTCAGCTGCCAGCCATAGCCGGCCGCATCGGTGAAGGCATCGGAGAACTGCGCCGCGTACATGAAGATCTTCTTCGGCACGCAACCGCGAATGACGCAGGTGCCACCGACGCGATCGGCTTCGCAGATAGCGACGCGCGCTCCCTTGGCGGCGGCATAGCGGCTCGCCGCCACGCCGCCCGAGCCGGCGCCGATGGTGATCAGATCGTATTCGTGGCTGGACATGCGCAGGCACCAGTGAATTTCTGGTGCCCAATATCGCTTATTTTGCCGCCCAGATCATGCCGCAGGTGCGGCGCGGGCCGCCCGACGGCCCGTCATCCAGCGTCGCCGGACGTCAACCCGCGTCAAGTTGCGTACGGGCATGGGCGCGGATGACCGTGATGTCGCTGACGAATTCCATGTGGCTTGCCATGGAGAACTCCTTGAGTAGTGGTCGGGACGGCACGCGAAGACGCATGCCGCTCAGCCCTGCGGGCGAACCGAGCGCTGCGGCACTACCAGCGCCGACACGCAGCGGTACGGACGCTGGCAGGCAGCGCGCCGATTGACGCGCCGCGCGCCATATAGGTCAGCTTGCCTGTTGGTTGGCCAGTTCGAGCTTGCTCATTGCCGACTTGACGGTTTCATCATGCACGGAATGCGCAGTCTGCTCGCACGCTGACTTTGCATCAGCCGGCAACATCTTGCACTTCTCGATCGCGATCGACAGATCGCCATCGGCGGCGGCGATTGAAACATCATAGTCGGCCTTGGCCTGTTCTTTCGACTGCTTCACGGCCGCCTTGTTGACTTCGCGGTTTGCGTCCGCGTGCGCGTCGGCTACTTTTGCGCTGCCGTCCTGCTGCGCTTTTGCCAGGTCGCGGTTTGCGGCATCCACGGCTGGCTGCGCGTCCTGGCGCGCCTTCGCGACGTCCGCGGCGCGATCGTGCGCCGCCTTGTCGACGCTTTCCTGCGTGGACTTGCCGCAGGCGCCAAGCGCGACGACCAGACTGGCGACCAGAATCTTCGATGCAATATTCATGAGCTGTACCTCTGTGGATGCGATGGGTGGTTGATCGGGAGCGTGCGGCACGGGCGACGGCGAATCATCGAGTCGCTGGCTGCGTGTCTTGCTGAAAATGGCGCTGGCGCAGCGTCGTAATCGATTGCTGCGCGGCGGGATTGGACAAGCCTACCGAGGGGACCGTCGCAGGTCTGTACGTCAGCGCACGTAGAGACCCCGATGGGCAGCGTCATTTCGCCGGCAGTCCTCGCCCCGTCGACGCGCCGGAGTGGCCTGAAACACCCAAACGAAGACGAGGATCGCGAAGAGATCGGCCATCAAGACGACAGCCAGGAGCCCAAGCGTCTCGGAGGCCACGGATGGCCGAGAGAAACCAAGGCGCGGGGAGCTGCCATTGTGGGGCTGAGGCGGCGGCGAGCAACGCCGGATTGGCGGTCGAGATCGAGCGAGCCGGTCTCAATTTGGGTGCTACAGGCCACTAGTGCCGCCTGTCGTCCGATCCGAGAATACGGTCGTACAGGTCGTTCGCCAAGAAGTAGCAACCGCACGTGCGCGCTTCAAGACCCTTCCGGTCGAGGATCGTGATCTCGCCGCGGCGGTAGCGGATCAACGCTTGCCTTTGCAGCGACGTCGCCGCCTTCGTTACGCCGACGCGACGCACGCCGAGCATGTAGGCGAGAAACTCATGCGTAGCGTGGAAATGATCCGAGTGCGAGCGATCGTGCGTCATCAGCAGCCACCGCGCCAGGCGAGCCTCGACGACGTGGAAGCGAATGCAGGCTGCCGTCTGCGCGATCTGCTGCATCTTGACGTACACATAGCGGTTGAGCCGGCGCCGCAGCGCCGGGCCGCGCTCGAGTTCGCGACGAAACGACGCCGCGCTCATGCGCAGTGCCGTTCCGGAACCCTGCACCAGATGGTGCAGCGGAGAAACCGCGACGCCGAGCAGAACGGACACTCCGACCATGCCTTCACTGCCGACCAGAACGACCTCGAGGCCGGCGCATGAGTCGAGCGGAGTGACCAGCGAGATGAAGCCGCTGGTCGGAAAATACACATGGCGCTGCAGCGTTCCGGCCTCATGCAGGACTTCCGATGATGCAAGTTCGATCTCGTCGCAACTGGCGAGTAACCGGCCATGATCCTTCGCGGGCAGCGCAGCCAGCAGACGATTGGCGGCGGTCACGGCGTTCGCTTGCGGCATGGAGAATTCCCGTTGCCCAGCACGACCCGGCATGCGGCGAGAGCAAGAGCCCGCGCACGGCATGCAGTGTCGTCGGCTGCGCTAAGCGCCATCGATTGCTTCACGCCGCGATGACGTCCGGCAGGAGGCGATCGAATTCCTTCTTCACGACTCCGTAGCATTCGCAGGCTTGCGCTTCGAGCCGTGGCCGGTCGAGCACGGTGATGTGCCCGCGGCTGTAATTGATCAGCCCGGCTGTCTGCAATTTACCGGCAGCCTCGGTCACGCCCTCGCGACGCACGCCGAGCATGTTGGCGATGAGTTCCTGCGTCATCGTCAGCTTGTTCGTCGGCAAGCGGTCAAGGCTCAACAGCAGCCAGCGGCACAACTGCTGATCGACCGAGTGATGCCGGTTGCAAACGGCGGTCTGCGCCATCTGCGTCAACAACGCCTGCGTATAGCGCAGCAACAGATGCTGCAAACCGGCGGCGCGGCGAAACTCCTCCTTTAGAATCTGGCCTTTCAGTCGATATGCGTGACCGGCGCTCTGCACGACGGCGCGGCTCGGCGTCGTCTCGCCGCCCATGAACAGCGCGACACCGACCATGCCCTCGTTGCCGACCACGGCGATCTCCGCCGATGCGCCATCCTCCATGACATAGAGCAGAGAGATGATCGATGTCGTCGGGAAATAAACGTAACGCAACTGGCTGCCCGACTCGTACAACACGTTGCCCAGCGGCATCGGCACCAATTCGAGGTGCGGAAGCAGGCGCTCCGCTTCGGGCGCCGGCAAGGCGCGCAGCAGATGGTTCTGGCGCGGGTCTCTGGAATCGGCCATGGCTGCCTTCGATTTCTTGCGCACCGCCTGCTTTTTTTTCAACACCGGCATGAACTGTCCTCGTGCTAGGTTAGGCAATATAAAAACAAAATGCGAGCGCGTATGTTCGCCAGCGAACACAACGGACCGCTATGTTCGATAGCGCACGGAAAACCCGACGAGTTCGGCGCAAATTTGCCGGCGCGCAGAAGGAAGACCGCGTCAGGAGCTGGGGGCAGCGTCTTGGCGCCGGTACCGAGCAGGACCCCCGGTCGGTGCGCCCAGAGACTCCCCCTCTGGTCCGACCGGGCTTTCTCGCCGACCCTTTCCCGCAACACCCTTGCTTGTCGCCTCCTCCGCAGACAAGTCCGGTAGCACGAGCAAAGCGCTCGGCATCGATGATGGCGCTGCGCCGCCACGGCGCGTGCGGCGAACGCACTTACTTTCTCGCATGTGCACGTGACTCGAGCCTGTGTTCGCCTGCGCACAGAGAACGCAACCGCGCTCATGCATGATGTGAATACGAACTGACTGATCAATGCACACCTCGCCGCATCCTCGATCTAGTTCGCCTACAGGAGCAGAACATGTCAGCCCAATGGGTCACCAGCGCCACCGGCCTGCCGCACCAGGGCGAGTCGGTCGAGTTCATGCTCGATGGCCGCAGCGTAGCAATGGATGGCACCTACGATCGACAGACCTTCAGGTCGCGCTGGACCGGATATGACATACAGCGCGTGCGCACGTGGCGGCTGGCTGAAGCGAATTCCGTCGAAGCGCGCACGGCACATTTGGCGACCGATCGCGTTGCGCATTGCGGTTGAACGCTGCCGCTTGAATGGCGCGTGCACCCAGCGCTGGGAAATGCTGGAGCCGGTGCGCGGCAATCCGCGCATCCGCTATTGCGGCCTGTGCCAGTCCGCGGTGCATCTGGTCGAGCATGAGGCCGCAATGCTAGAGCTTGCGCGCATGGGCAAGTGCGTGGCTGTCCGGCGAGAGGACCCGATCGAGGAGAGCAGCCGTCCGGTACCCGGCCAAACAGTCTGACTGAGGCGCCGGCAAATCCTTCTCAATTTTTAGGTTTTTTATGTGCGGTACCGAACAGACGGAGAGGCATTTTGCTCGCCATGCTCCCGCAACGGGCCGAGGCGCACAACTCGAGAGTGACACGACGGGGGCTTGACGCGGCGGCGACGCCCTGACCCGGCCGGCCCAGAGTCATCGCACTTTGGGCCGGCTCGGAGTTCGACTCCGGCCCGAAGGCGAAGCATTCGCTTCTTACGGCGGTAGCGATCGGATGGCCACTTACCCGGATTTGTCGCAGCAGACCCGAATGTTCGACACCGCACCAGCCTACTCGCAATTGCATACCCGCTGCATCTCCCGCGCGTGCATTTCGGCGCAAACTAACGTGCTCTCGCGTATGCTTGCATGGCCGTGGTGGGACAACCATGACGGACGCAATGCCACGCTTGCGTTTGCCTTCCAGCCTCGACCGCTGCTTCTGTCGTCACAGGAGCCGCGGCGTTTCTCAACTTCCATCGGGTGAATCCGAATGAACAATCCTGCCGACGGGCGCGAAACGCCCACGGTCGACGCGTCGCGCTGGAGAAGAACACTCAGCCGCTATCGCACGCCGAATGCCGCGCGCAGCGTTTTTGAGCTCGCGGTCACGGCGCTGCCATTCATGCTGGCCTGGTTCACGATGTACTGGGCGCTGGCGCATGGGCACGTGTGGCTGT
>DASSGP010000395.1:0-3380 GCA_035693405.1 Rudaea sp.
GGTACCGGTCTTGTCGAACACGGCGTGCGTTGCCTGCGCGAGCTTCTCGACCGCGTCGGGCCGCACGACGAGGACCCGGCCCTGCGCCATCACCGCTAGTGCGCGCGTGATCGCGGCCGGCACGGCCAGCGCAAAAGCGCACGGGCACGAGACCACGAGCACGGCAACCGTTGCCTCGAAGGCCCGTGACGGATCGATGATCAGCCATCCGCCGGCCGTGGCGATGGCGAGCAGCACCACGCGCAGGACGAAGCGAGCCGCCGCGCGCTCGCCGGCGCGTGCAAGCTGCGGCCGCTCGGCTTGCGCGCGTTCCACCAGGCGCATGATTCCGCCCAGAACGGTCGTGTCGCCGGTGCGCTCGACGCGCAATCGCGCCGGGCCGTCGATGAGGACGCTGCCTGCCAGCAACGTATCGCCCTGCCGGCGCAAACGCGGAGTCGATTCGCCGCTCAGCAAGTTCTCATCGACGCGGCACGCAGCGCTCTGCAGCACGCCATCGGCCGGGATCAGCTCGCCTTCGGCGACGTGCAGGCGATCGCCTGGTCGCAATTCCACGGTACCGACGTGCTCGATCGAACCATCGTCGCGCAGGCGTTGTGCCAAGGGCGGCGTCAACCGCGCCAGCGCATCGACGAGATCGCCGGACCGGTGGCGCGCTCGCATCTCGAGGTAACGTCCGACGAGCAGGAAGAACACGAACATCGAAACCGAGTCGAAATACACTTCGCTGCCGCCGCGCAGCGCCTGGATGATGCTGGCCGCATAAATCAGCGCGATGGCGACAGCCACCGGAATGTCGATGCCGAGATGACGAGCGCGCAAGCTGCGCCAGGCGCCGCGGAAGAACGGACGCGCCGAATAGAACACCACGGGCGTCGCCACGAGCAGGGCGAGCCAGCGAAACAAGTCGCGCGTCGCGGCGTCATCCTGCCCGGCGCCGAGGTAAAGCGCAGAAGCAAACATCATCGCCTGCATCGCGCCGAGGCCGGCAACGCCGAGGCGCTTGATCGCGTCGCGTGACTCACGCCGCCGGGCGTCGTCGATCGCCGCGGCGTTGATGGGTACGCCGCGATAGCCCGCATGCGCCAACCGGTCGATGATTCCGGAAAGGCCTGCGCGGCTCGAATCCCAGACGATGCGAGCGCGACAGGCGCTCGCGTTGACTTGCACGGCGGTCACGCCTTGCAAGCCGCCGAGCACGCGCTCGATCAGCCAGGTGCAACCCGAACAACGCAGGCCCTCGATGAACATCGTCGTCTCGCGCTGGCCCGATCCAAGATCGCGCACGACATGCCGCGCGACTTCCGGTCGTTCCCACGCCTGTGCAGATTGCGCGCTGATCGTCTCGGGGCGCGTCGCAGGGCTGCTTCGCAGGCGGTAGTAATCGGACAAGCCGAGTTGCTCGATCCACGCCGCCGCCGCAGCGCAGCTCTTGCAGCAAAAGTTGCGCTGCGCGCCGGCGACGTGCACCCGCTCACTGCGTTGCGCAAGAGCCTGGCCGCAGTGCCAGCATTCGCGGCCGTCACTCATGGCGGCTGCGGGGCGCGACGTTGCGTCAGCGGCATGTCGAAAACGCGCAGCGCACCTTCGGCGCCGATGGAAGGATCGGCGTGTCGCGCCGCAAGCACGATCATCAGGACGCAGCCGGCCAGCGAGGCCGCGCCCAGCGCGATGCCGAGCCACACGACCGGTTGCCGATACCAATCGCCGCCGCGCATCGACATGTCAGCGCGCCGCTGCGTCGTGGTGCGACAGGCTGTAGACGTAAGCAGCGGCCGTGCGCGCTTCGCCGTCAGACAAACGTTGACGCCATGCGGGCATTACGCCGCTGCGTCCGTCGCGAATGGACTTTTCGACAGTGGCGAGGTCGCCGCCGTATAGCCAGATCGCGTCAGTGAGGTTGGGCGCGCCGAGCACGGGGTTCCCCTTGCCCTCCGCGCCATGGCAGGCGGAACACGTAACGAACAATGGCTTGCCAGAGGCCGCCTTGGCTGCGTCATGCGCGGCGCCGGACAAGCTCAGCACATAGTTCGCAACCTTTTCCACGCCGTCGTCATGGAGCACGGCGCCCCATGGCGGCATCGCGCCGTGGCGTCCGCCGAGAATGCTCTGCAAGATCTTCTCGCCGTCGCCGCCATACAGCCAGTCGGCGTCCGTGAGATTCGGTGCACCGATCAATGCGTTGCCGCGTCCCTGTGAGCCGTGACACGCGGCGCAGTTGTCGGCGAAGACGCGATTGCCGATGCGCAACGCCGACTCGTCTTTCGCCAACTCTTCGACGGATCGCGTCGCGAAGGCCTTGAATTCGGGTTCGAGCAGCGCGTCATTCGCGGCGGTATCGGTTGCCAGTTCCGCATGCGATGTCCAGCCGAGCCGCCCTGCGCTGTTGCCGAAGCCCGGATAGAGTGCGAGGTACGCGAACGCGCCGACGAACACGGCAGCCGACAACAGCACCCACCAGAGCGGCAGGTTGCGTACTCCTTCTCGCAGCAGTCCGTGGGCCCAGACATGACCACTGGTGCCGTCCGGCTGCGTTGGGATGCGGACGCGCAGTCCCCACAGAAACAGAATCAGCGCAAAACCGAGATTGAAGGTCACCAGGACCATGACCCAGTCGGACCAGAACGCGCTCATGACTTTGCATCCTGCACGTGCCTGGCGCTGACCGACTCATCAGCCAGTGGCAGCCGCGCGAGCCGCGCGAACGTCGGCGCGTGACGAGCGTTCCAGGCCCAGATCCAGATACCGACGAACGTCAGCATCAGGATCACCGTAATCACACCGGCCAGATGCAACCACAGCGGATTCACGGCGAGCCTCCTTTGGTCGGTGCCGACGGCGGCTCGTTCGCCACGCCGAGGCCCTGCAGGTAGGCAACGAGCGAATCCAGTTCGGTCTTGTCGGCGACCGCCTTCGGAGCCCCGGCAATATCCGCGTCGTCGTAAGGATCGCCAAGCTTGCGCAGCGTGCGCATGCGCGCCTGGATGTCCGTTCCGTCGATCTTGCTGTTCGCCAACCACGGGTACGCGGGCATGTTCGACACCGGAACCAGCGAGCGCGGATCGAGCAGATGCTGGCGTTGCCAGACGTCGGAATATTTTCCACCGATGCGCGCGAGGTCCGGACCGGTGCGCTTGGATCCCCACTGAAAGGGCCGGTCGTAGACCGACTCGCTGGCAATCGAATATTTTCCGTAGCGTTCGGTCTCGAAGCGCAACGCGCGGATCATCTGTGAATGGCACAGATAGCAGCCTTCGCGCACATAGACGTCGTGCCCGGCCAGGCGCAGTGCGTCGTAGGGCTTGATGCCGTCGGCGGGCTGTATCTTTTGCGCCTGCATGAACAGCGGCGTGATTTCCGCCAGCCCGCCGAGCGAGACC
>DASSGP010000396.1:0-2583 GCA_035693405.1 Rudaea sp.
CATGCGTCGCAGGTGCTGAGATCGCGCTGAGTTGCACTGCACTGCCGGTCGCCAGCGCAATTTGCAACTGCCCGACCGGGTCTCCGTGCAAATTGCGCGGAACTTGATCGCCCGTATCGCGACCGCATGCGAGATCGCCGCTGGCACGGCTGATGCTCCCAACGGGCAAGGGTTTCAGCACCACGTTGGACTATCGAGTACTCATTCCATGCAATGCACAGCCTGCCGCACCCATTCGAACAATCTGCGGGAATACTCCCGCGTCGTAACAATTCGTGAACATCGCAAGACGATCGAGACGGCTTATCTGTGCCCGGCGTGCCGGGTCATGAATGCGCTCAATCCCCGCTTCGTCGTGAAACATGCGCTTCGCGACGTCCATGCGCTGGACGAAGCACGTCGCCTGCCGATTTCGTGCGTGGGCTACGTGGCGACGCTGATCCATCCGGACAGCGAGGAGAGCGACGCAGTCCCGGTAGCACGGCGGACTGCTTTGCCTTGTTGACGCTCTACCGGCGCTTGCGTCGCGCCGAAGGCGGGCCCAGCGTCACCCACGCCGGCGCATGATCGCTTGCGCCGGTTTCGCCGCGAACCCACTTGTCGACGCCGGCGGCTTTCAGGCGCGGCGCAAGTTCCGCGTTGAGCAGGATGTGGTCGATACGCAAGCCGGAGTTCGTCTGCCAGTGCTGGCGGAAATAGTCCCAGAACGTATAGATGCGTTCGTCCGGATGCAGCTTTCTGATCGCATCGGTCCAGCCCTGCGCGAGCAATCGCCGGTAACACTCGCGGCTCTGCGGTTGGAGCAGCGCGTCCTTCAGCCAGGAGCGCGTGTTGTAGATGTCGAAATCGGTCGGGATGACATTGAAGTCGCCCGCGAGCACGACCGGGTGCCCGCAGGAATACAGCGCGGCGGCGCGCGTGATGAGGCGCTCGAACCATGCCAGTTTGTAATCGAACTTTGGTCCGGGCTGAGGGTTGCCGTTGGGCAGGTACAGGCACGCGACGACCATGCCGTCGACCGCGGCTTCCAGATACCGGCTTTGCGTATCGGCGCGGTCGCCCGGCAGCGCGCGCAGGCTCGCAACCGGCTCGGCGTTCCTGGCCAATATCGCCACGCCATTCCAGGCTGTCTGCCCGATCCACAGCGCGCCATAGCCCGCGGCATGGATTGCTTCGACCGGAAAGGCCGCGTCGGTAGCTTTCAATTCCTGCAGGCAGACAATGTCCGGCGCCTCCCGGGCCAGCCAGTCCAGCAGCCTCGGCAGGCGTGAACGGATGCCGTTGATGTTGTAAGTTGCAACTTTCACTGGTCTCATAGCGTCTGCAACCCCAACAAACCAGGAACCGGAACATGACCAAACTCGACAAGCCACTGCGACGCGAACTGACCATCGGCGAGAAGAGCTACACCCTCACGATCGCGCCCGAAGGGCTCAAGCTTACGGAAAAAGGCCATCGCAAGGGTACGGAACTGAAGTGGAGCGACCTGCTCTCCGGGGATGCCGGCCTCGCTGCTGCTCTGCAGGCGTCGACTGCCGCTTGAGCCGGTTCAGCGGCGGCGCTATCGCGGTCGCTGGCGAAACGCCACGCTGATGCGCGGACCGGTCGCCACGGTCACCTTCGGAATACCGTGGTCGAAGTGCTGCTGGGTGGCGTACGTCATCAGCAGCACGCTGCCAGGCTCGAGTTCGACCTGAATGCTCCGGCGCGGCGCGATCTTGGTGCGGATCGTCATGGTCCGCGCCGCGCCCAGCGACAGCAGTGCGATCGGCGCGCCGGCTGTCAGTTCATGCAGCTTGTCGTTGTGCGGTGCCACGCTATCGTGTTCGTCCCGATAGAAGTTCAGACCGACGCTGTTGAATTCGCAGCCCGCAAGCCGCCGCGCGATGCGCGCCGCGGCGCGCAGTTCGCCGAGCAGGTCCGGATCGTCGAGCGCATAGGAAGCGACGAGCCGCGGAACGTCGACCTCGCGGTCGTACATCAGGCGGCGCTCGCTGCGCCATTCGACGCGGTCACGCAGGGCCGCGAACCAGGTGGCGGCAGCGGATGTCGACACGGCATTCGGATGGTAGGTGATGGCGCCGCGCTCGTCGTCGACCAGCGTGCGGGCGGCGCTCCCGAACAGAGAAAGCTGCATGCGGCTGATATGAAGCCGGAGCTGGCCGGTTGCAATATCGCGCAACAGGTATCCCGTTTCGCGGTTCCGTGTCGTAAGCTGGCGCAGCGCCGTGAACCGTCGCGCCACCAGCGAGCACGCGAACGATGACAGTACATCCTGCGGCAATCCCCGAAGTCGGCGGCGTCGACCGAAAGCGATTCGAACAGGAAATCGTTCCCGCGGGCCGCCCCGTGGTCCTGCGCGGCCTGGTCGCCGGCTGGCCGGCAGCGACGCTCGGACGGCAATCGCCGGAAGCGATCTGCCGCTATCTGGTCGAGCGCGACAGCAGTGCCCCGATCGACGCGATCATGCTGCCGCCGGAGGAAAAAGGCCGCATTTTCTACAATGCGGCAATGGACGGCTTCAATTTCTTCCGCACCCATCAGACGATTTCGCGCGTCATCGAGCAGATCGCCCGCTACTCG
>DASSGP010000397.1:0-7503 GCA_035693405.1 Rudaea sp.
CGAGGTTGCGGTGACGATCGACAAGATGCTCAGCGGCGAGAACGTCTACGATCGCCCCGAGCCGGCGGTGACCCTGATCTCGCAGAAAATGGGCATCCACGAATGGAGCTACGACAACGACATCTCCAATGACTTGCGCTATGCGGTGCCATGGCGCGAAAAAGACAAGACGCTGAAGAGCATCAAGGTCGAGGTCGAGATCGGATTCGACGCGCAGACCGCGTTCAACGAAGCGCAGCGTTGCCTGAATTGCGACGTGCAGACGGTATTCACGAAGGATGTCTGCATCGAATGCGACGCCTGCGTCGACATCTGCCCGATGGATTGCATCAGCTTCACGGGCAACGACGAAGAACCGGAGCTGCGCACGCACCTGACTGCGCCGGCGCTGAACCCGACGCAAGCGCTCTACGTCTCCGATCTGTTGAAGACGGGCCGGGTCATGGTCAAGGACGAGGACGTGTGCCTGCACTGCGGCTTGTGTGCCGAACGTTGCCCGACTGGTGCTTGGGACATGCGCAAATTCCTGCTCGAGACGACGCAGGCTGGGCCGGCGTGCCACAAGCATGCGACGCAGAGGACGGCGGCATGAGCTCCCTGGGAAGCTGGCATCTAGTGTTTCACCTCTCCCCTTGTGGGAGAGGTCGCCGCGCGCCGCGCGGCGGGAGAGGGGTAGGCGCCGAAGGCGCCTGCGTTGCAGGCGCTACCCCTCTCCCCAACCCCTCTCCCACAAGGGGAGAGGGGCTTCAAGATGAGTCGTCATCATGAAGCCAATCACCGCCATCAACGACTTTGTCGTCAAGTTCGCGAACGTCAACGGGTCGGGCTCCGCCTCGGCGAACGAATTGTTCGCGCGCGCGATCCTGCGCATGGGCGTGCCGGTCAGTCCGCGCAACATCTTTCCGTCGAACATCCAGGGTCTGCCGACGTGGTATGAAGTGCGCGTCAGCGAGCGCGGCTGGATCGGCCGGCGCGGCGGCGTCGATCTCATGGTCGCGATGAATCCGCAGACCTGGGACGCCGACCTCAAGGAGATCGAACCGGGCGGCTACTTGTTCTACGATTCGACGCGACCGTTGCCGGCATCGAAATTCCGTGACGACGTCAATGCGATCGGCATGCCGTTGACCGCGATCTGCAATCGCACCTACGCCGATGCGCGCCAGCGCCAGCTGTTCAAGAACATCATGTATCTCGGCGCACTGTCGGTGCTGCTCGACATCGATGCAGCCGCGATCAAGCAGCTGTTCGCCGAGCAATACAAGGGCAAGGAAAAACTCCTCGATTCGAACGTGCAGGCGCTGACGCTCGGCCGCGAATACGCGCAGCAGCATCTGGCGCCAATCGGCCTGCGCGTGCAGCGTGCGGACAACGTGGGTGACAGGATCTTTGTCGACGGAAACGTGGCTGCGGCACTTGGCTGCGTCTATGGCGGCGCGACCGTGTGCGCGTGGTATCCGATCACGCCGTCGTCGTCGCTGGCCGAGGCGTTTCAGAAATACTGCATGAAGTATCGCGTCGACGCGGAAACCGGCCGCAACAACTTCGCGATCGTGCAGGCAGAGGACGAGATTGCCTCGATCGGCATGTGCGTCGGCGCCGGCTGGAACGGCGCGCGCGCATTTACGACGACATCGGGTCCCGGCATATCGCTGATGAACGAATTCATCGGCCTCGCGTATTTCGCGGAGATTCCCGTCACGATCATCGACGTGCAACGCGGCGGACCGTCGACCGGAATGCCGACACGCACGCAGCAATCCGACGTCCTGGCCTGCGCCTATGCCTCGCACGGCGACACGAAACACGTGCTGCTCTTTCCGGAAGACCCGCACGAGTGCTTCGAGTTTGCCGCGCTCGCGCTTGACCTTGCCGATCGTCTGCAGACGCCGATCTTCGTCATGACCGATCTCGACATCGGCATGAACCAGCGCCTGGCTGCACCGTTCGAGTGGGACGACTCGCGTACCTATGATCGGGGCAAGGTCATGACGGCCGAGGAACTCGAAGCCGGCAAGGATTTTGGCCGTTACAAGGATGTGGATGGGGACGGCGTTCCATATCGTACCTACCCGGGTACGCATCCTGAGAAAGGCGCGTATTTCACGCGCGGCACGTCGCGCGACCCGTACGCGCGCTACTCGGAGAGAGGGCCGGACTACGTCTATAACATGGAGCGGTTGCTGCGGAAGTTCGACACGGCCAAGGAACTCGTCCCGCAGCCGGTGCTGACCGTGACCGGCGAGAACGCGCGCTACGGAGTGATCTACTACGGCTCGACCAGCCCGGCGATGTCCGAGGCGATCGAGTTGCTCAAGGCGCAGAACCAGATATTCGACACGCTGCGCATTCGCGCCTATCCGTTTCCCGATTTCGTCGCCGACTTCATCAAGTCGCATGCGCGCGTCTTCGTCGTCGAGCAGAACCGCGACGGCCAGTTGCGCACGCTGCTGGTCAACGAATTCGGCATCGATCCGGCCCGGCTCGTGCCGGTATTGCACTACGACGGTACGCCGATCACGGCGCGCTTCATCGTGCGCCAGGTCAGCGACGCCGTGCGTGACGACGTGGTCAAGCCATTGAATCGGGATCGGGTGGCCTGAGTGACTGCCATCGGCCGGCACGAATCCACAGCATCGCCCCGGCGGCGGCTGGCGCGGCGTGTCCGCTTTGGGCACAGTTCGACGTTTTCATCGTGCGGCGCAATCGGGCGCGATGAACGGAGAGCAAAAGTGAAAACCATGGGTTGGGTGCTGCTCGCGGGCCTGGCATTGGCAAACGCTGCCGGTGCGGCGCAAAAGTCGAAGGGCGCAAAGCCGGCAGCGCGTGGCGTTTCCGACGCGGCCCTTGCCGAGGCGGCGAAGCGCGCGATGCTGTCCGAAATCGATTATGGCCGCGAGCTTTGCGACGGCGATCGTGACATCGAGACCTGGCTGAAGGACGTTGTCGGCGAAACCGCGGCCAAGGTCGAGTGGCGCGGCGGCGCCTGCGAATTGACGAACGAGCTCAATCCGCTCGATGCCGGCTCGGATTGGTGCGGTGGGGCGACGATCATACCGAAGGGGCATGCAAAGGAACCGGCGGCGATCGAGATCTATTTTGAAAAGCCCGTTGCCGGCAGGCCGGGAAAGGCGTATGCGATTCGTGCCGTGAACTACGATGTCGATGGTCTGGACTACAAACGCGACTTCCTCGATTTCGAATATGGTTATCGGCAGAAGTACGAGAAGGATTTCGTGCGACCGGAGACAAGCGACTGTGACTAGGGCCAATCCCCATGCCCCGTTCACCCTGAGCGTAGCGCCGAAGGCGCGAAGTCGAAGGGCGCGCACTGATTTTGCTGGCGTTTCGACTTCGCTTCTCTGCGCTCCGCTGCGCTCAACGCGAACGGTTGTAGGTGTTGCCGCGTTCTGCCTGTTCATGATGTGCGCGCCGATTCGAGCGCTGGCGCAGGAAAGCTTTTCAGGCGCTTGGAAAATCGAAAAGAGCGAACCAGCCCCGTGGGCGAAGACGCCCGACATGCTAGACGCGAAAGAGATCAAACGCCTGATCGGCACGACGGTCGAGTTCAAGGCAAATGCCATAACCGGTCCGGCGCCGCTCGCCTGCAAAGGCCCGCACTACGAGATCAAGCAGTACGATGCCGACATGCTGTTCCAGGGCGCGCTGGCCGAGTACGGCGATCCGGCGACGACACCGGACAAGCTCGCCGACAAGATCGGCTTCAGCAAACGTCCGGTCGCGAGCCTTGTTACCGGCTGTGCGTCGGAGATCGAATTCCATGCGATCGACGGCGACCACGCCGTGTTCGCGCTCAACAACAGCCTCTTTCGCATGGTCCGTGCGAAGGATGCTGCGGCAACCAAGAGCACGCCATGACCTACATCGCCAAACCGAAACTGCATCATCCGACTCTCGGCTGCAACGCGATCGGCTTCACCCGCCGCGACTACGAAGGCAAGATTTCCACATTGTGCGCGGGCTGCGGCCATGATTCGATTTCCGCGGCGATCATCCAGGCTTGCTGGGAGCTCGACATCGAGCCGCATCGTGTGGCCAAGCTGTCGGGAATCGGCTGCAGCTCGAAGACGCCGGACTACTTTCTCGGCCAGTCCCACGGTTTCAACACCGTTCACGGACGCATGCCGTCGGTGCTGACCGGCGCGAACCTGGCGAATCGCGAACTTCTGTACCTGGGCGTATCCGGCGACGGCGATTCGGCCTCGATCGGCATCGGACAATTCGTGCACGCCATCCGCCGCGGCGTGAACATGGTCTACATCGTCGAGAACAACGGCGTCTACGGGCTGACCAAAGGACAGTTTTCCGCGACCGCCGACCAGGGGTCCAAGTCCAAGCGCGGCGTTGTCAACACCGACAGTCCGCTCGATCTCATCAGCATGGCGATGCAACTCGGTGCGAGCTATGTCGCGCGCAGTTTTTCCGGCGATAAGGCCCAGCTCGTGCCGCTGATCAAGGGCGCCATCGCGCACAAGGGCGCGGCGTTCATCGACGTGATCAGTCCGTGCGTGGCGTTCAACAACCATGCCGGCAGCACCAAGAGTTACGAATACGTGCGTGAGCACAACGAGGCGGTGAACCGGCTGGATTTCATCGACGTGCGCGCCGAGATCACGGTCGACTACGCCGAAGGCGAGTTGATCGACGTGACCCAGCACGACGGCTCGATCGTGCGCCTGCGCAAGCTCAGCGCGAAGTTCAACGCGCACGACCGCGTCGCCGCAATGAACTACGTGCATGAGCGGCAGGCGAAGGGCGAGGTCGTGACCGGGCTGCTGTATGTAGATCCGGAGTCGCACGACTTGCACGAGCACTTCAACACGACCGAATCGCCGCTCAATCGACTCGGTGCGGACTCGTTGAGTCCGGGGGCGAAGACGCTGGAAAAGATCAACGCGTCGCTGCGTTGAGCGCATCCCCTTGATGACCCAGGGACACGCGGCCCGGAAGGTCTACGACCGCGATTACTTCGACAAGTGGTACCGCAGCGCGCGTCACGCAGTGAATACGCGCGACGAACTGCGGCGCAAGGTCGCGCTCGCCGTGGCCGCAGCCGAATACTATCTGGGACGTCGCATCAGGAACGTGCTCGATGTCGGCTGCGGCGAAGGTGTATGGCGCAAGCCCTTGCAGGCCGTGCGCCGAGGCGTGGATTATCTCGGCCTGGACAGCAGCGAATATGCCGTCGCGCGCTATGGCCGCGCGCGCAATCTGAGGTTGGCGACTTTCGGCCAGCTCGGCGAGCTGCGTTTCGACACCGCTTTCGACCTGATCGTGTGCTCCGATGTCTTGCACTATGTGCCGACGCCGGAACTCAAACGCGGGCTGCGCGGCATTGCCGACATGCTCGATGGCGCAGCTTTCCTCGAACTGTTCACGTCGCAGGATGCGCCAGCTGGCGACAAGCACGGTTTCATTCCGCGCTCGCCGAAATGGTATCGCTCGGCATTCGCGGAAGCCGGGTTGATCGCCTGCGGCACGCATTGCTACATCGGGCCGCGCCTCAAGGGTTGCGTGGCCGCGCTCGAGAGCATTTGATCGGGATTGAATCGGCGGGTTCTGACCTTATGTCGAATCGCACGGCGGCCACCGGCGCGCTGCGATTGATTCTCATGAGGAGTTGAACGATGAGCAAACCGCTTGCGGGGCGGGTCGCCCTGATTACAGGTGCTTCATCGGGCATCGGTGACGCGACGGCGCGAGTATTGGCCGAGGCCGGTGCAAAGGTCGCGATCGCGGCGCGGCGGCACGAACGTCTCGAGGGGCTTGCCCGCGAACTTGGCGTATCGGGGACTGAGGTTCTCGTGCTTTCAGCGGATCTTGTACTCGAGGAAGAAAACCGCCGCATCGTCGTCGAGACCGAGGCGCATTTCGGTCGGCTCGACATTCTCGTCAACAATGCCGGTGTGATGCTGCTCTCGCCGGTCGATGGCGCGAACCCGGACGATTGGCGACGCATGCTCGAGCTCAACGTGCTTGCACCGATGGTCTCGTCGCAAGCGGCATTGCCGGGTATGCGCGCGCGTGGCGGCGGGCACATCGTCAACATCGCGTCTACGGCGGGCCGCATTGCGAACGCGAATGTTTCCGGTTACTCCGCGAGCAAATTTGGCATCGTCGCGTTCTCCGAATCACTGCGGCGCGAGGTGTACAAGGACAACATCCGCGTGACGGTCATCGAACCGGGCGCCGTCGAAACAGAATTGCGCGAGCACATTCCGCACGCCGGCACGAAGCAGGCGATCGACGCGTGGGCGTCTGCAATGCGCCAACTGCAGCCGGAAGATGTCGCCAACGCCGTGCTGTACTGCGTGACGCAGCCATCGCACGTCAACGTCAATGAAATCCTGATGCGGCCGACGGATCAGGAGCGCTGAGGCGTTTGCTTCAAGACATCGGCCTCGCATGAGTGATTGAGGTCGAGAAAGAGCCGCCCCCATCCGCCCTACGGGCACCTTCCCCCGCTTCGCAGGGGAAGGGAAATCATTGACGTCTCAGAATGGGACCCTTCCTCCGCGAAGCGGGGGAAGGTGGCGGCAGCCGGAAGGGGGCAATCTCCGGCAACTACGCTGAGTTACCTCAAGCCTTGCGCGCGTTGCGATCGCCGCGCCATTCGCGGTGCTGCTTCTTCGCGGCGGCGTGGGAATTGCTTGGCGAATGCGCATGCGGGCGTCGGGCATGGGTCTTCGGCTTGCCGAACGTCGGACGTCCGTTGCTGCCGGGGCCTTCCAGGCGCAGCGGCTGCGAGGGTTCGAAACCGGACACCGGATTGATCGCGATTTCCTGCTTGAGCATGCGGCGGATGTCGCGGAGCAGGCCGGTTTCATCCTGCGAGACCAGCGAAATCGCCAGACCCTCGGCGCCCGCGCGCCCAGTGCGGCCGATGCGGTGGATGTAATCCTCGGCGACCATCGGCAGATCGAAGTTGACGACCACCGGCAGCTGATCGATGTCAAGTCCGCGTGCGGCGATGTCGGTCGCAACCAGGACCGTGACCTTGCCGGTCTTGAAATCCTTCAGTGCCTTCGTGCGCGCGCCCTGGCTCTTGTTGCCATGGATCGCGGCCGTGCGCAGTCCGAATTTCTCCAGATGGACGCACAGCTTGTCGGCGCCGTGCTTGGTGCGGCTGAACACGAGGCTCTGGCGGCGGCTGTCGGCAGACAACAGGTGCAGCAGCAGGTCGCGCTTGCGCGCGGCATCGACCGGATGCACGACGTGGGTCACGCCGGCGGCGACGGTGTTGCGCGCGGCGATCTGGATTTCGGCCGGATCGCGCATGAACTGCGCGGCGAGCTGCTTGATTTCGTCGGCGAACGTCGCCGAGAACAGCAGGGTCTGGCGCTGCTTCGGCAGGCTGCCGAGAATCTTCTTGATTGCCGGCAGGAAGCCCATGTCGAGCATGCGGTCGGCCTCGTCGAGCACGAGGATCTCGATGCCGGACAGGTCGGCCGTGCGGCGTTCCATGTGATCCATCAGGCGGCC
>DASSGP010000398.1:0-4676 GCA_035693405.1 Rudaea sp.
CGCGTTCGATATTGCGGCCGTCGCGCGCCTTGCGCTCGTCAGCCACGACGATGTGATAGAAGGGACGCCCCTTGGCGCCGCCACGGGACAGGCGAATCTTGACCATTGTTTTTACTCGATATTTTACGGAGTCGTCGATGCTTGCCGGGTCCAAAGGCAACCGTGCCGCATCGGGAGCCGCATATTGTAGCGGGAATTGGAAAAAAATAAAGCCCTGCAAGGACTTGGTGGTCCGTCAGATGGCCATGAACCGTTCGCGTTGAGCGTAGCGCGCGCAGCGAGCGAAGTCGAAACGTCGGGCACCCTTCGACTTCGGTGCTTCTCGCCTGCGTTCAGGGCGAACGGAATTTGAGCCGAGCCTTCAAGTAAAAACCCTCGCGGCACTCGGCGCCCGCCGACCAGAAAAAGCCTAGCGAGGCATCATCCCACCCGGCGGCATCCCGCCGCCGCCCATCCCCTTCATCGCCGCGCCCATCTGGCGCATCAGGCCCTTAACGCCGCCCGACGACAGCTTCGACATCATCTTTTCCATCTGCATGTACTGCTTGAGCAGGCGGTTGACGTCCGCAGGTTGCGTGCCGGAACCGCGCGCGACGCGCACCTTGCGTGAACCGTTGAGCAGATCCGGGTGGCGACGCTCCTTCTTCGTCATCGAACTGATGATAGCGACCATGCGATGCACTTCCTTGTCGTTGACCTTGGACTTGACCCCTTCGGGCAAATTGCCGACGCCCGGCAGCTTGTCCATCAACGACGCCATTCCGCCCATGCTGAGCATCTGCTGCAACTGGTCGCGCATGTCGTTCATGTCGAAACGCTTGCCCTTGATGACTTTCTCGGCGAGCTTCTGCGCCTTCTCGCGGTCGACGTTCTGCTCGACTTGTTCGACCAGCGACAACACGTCGCCCATGCCGAGGATGCGCTGCGCGATGCGGTCGGGATGGAACGCATCGAGGCCATCGGGTTTTTCGCTGACACCGATGAACTTGATCGGCCGTCCGGTGATGTAGCGCACGCTCAGCGCCGCGCCACCACGCGCGTCGCCGTCGGTCTTGGTCAGGATCACGCCGGTCAGCGGCAACGCCTCGGCGAATGCCTTCGCCGTATTCGCGGCATCCTGGCCGGTCATCGCGTCGACGACGAACAACGTTTCGATCGGATTGAGTGCGACGTGCAGGCGCTTGATCTCGTCCATCATCTCCGCGTCGATCGCCAGGCGACCCGCCGTGTCGACGATGAGGACGTCGGCGAAGTTGCGTTTCGCCGCATCGAGCGCCGCTTTTGCGATCGCGACCGGATCCTGATCGCCGGCACTGGGATGGAACAGCACGTCGACCTGCTCGGCCAGCGTGCGCAACTGCTCGATTGCAGCCGGACGATAGACGTCGCAGCTGACGACCATGACCTTTTTCTTCTTGCGGTCCTTGAGGAATTTCGCGAGTTTTGCCACCGTCGTCGTCTTGCCCGCGCCCTGCAGTCCGGCCATCAGAACGATTGCAGGCGGCGCCGCGGCAAGATTCAAATCGGTGTTGACCGTTCCCATCACGGCGGTCAGCTCGTCGCGCACGACTTTCACGAGCGCCTGGCCGGGGGTCAGGCTCTTCAGGACTTCCTGGCCCACCGCGCGCACCTGCACGCGCTGGATCAGAGCCTGCACGACCGGGAGGGCCACGTCGGCCTCGAGCAGGGCGATGCGCACTTCACGCAACGACTCGCGGATGTTCGCATCGGTCAGACGCGCGCGACCGCGCAGGCGTTCGATCGTGCTGTTGAGGCGCTGGCTGAGGGATTCGAACATGGGATGTTGCCGGTGATTGGTAAGACGCTGATTATAACTGAGGGCCGAGGGCCGAGGGCTGAGGGCAAGAGCCGCAGGTTCACGGCTGGTGCGACGGCGTTCAAGAACGGTGGCGTGGCTCCACTTTTTCCTCCGCCCTCGGCCCTCAGCCCTTCCTTCTATGCCAAACTTGTCGCATGCCGACCGGAACCGTAACGCTGCTCGCCGCGCTTCTATACCTCACAGCGGCGGGTGTCTTCGCCCTGCCGCTGCTGCATCGCCGTGCGCTGCCGCGCGTGCTTGGACTCGCCATCGCCGCACTGGCGGTCGTCTCGCATGCGGCGATCCTTGTCAGCATGCATCGGGGCGGTGTCGACCTTCACTTCTTCGCGGCACTTTCGATAGTCGGCGCGTGCATAGCCGGCCTGTGTTTGCTGGTGAACCTTGCCCGACCGGTCGCCACGCTCGGCGTACTCGTATTTCCGCTCGCTGCACTGCTGCTGCTCGTCGATGTGTTCGCCTCGCCGTCGACCCGGCCCCTGCCGATGGAATGGCAGATCAAACTGCACGTGATGTTTGCCCTGATTGGCTACAGCGTGCTGAGTGTTGCAGCGTTGTTGGCGATTCTGCTTGCACTGCAGGAAAGGGCCCTGCGCCACCGCAAATTCGATGGCCTCGTGCGCGCGCTGCCGCCGTTGACGCTGACCGAATCGCTCGTCTTTCAGCTGATCGCGGTCGGCTTCGTGCTGCTGACGTTCACGCTGATCAGCGGCATCCTGTTCGTCGACAATCTGTTTGCCCAGCATCTGGTCCACAAGACCGTGCTTTCGATTGCAGCTTGGGCAGTTTTCGGCGCGCTCCTGTACGGACGCTGGCGCTATGGCTGGCGCGGGCGGCGCGCGGTGCGCCTGACGCTCATCGGCATGGCCCTGCTGCTGCTCGCGTTCTTCGGCAGTCAGTTTGTGCTCGAGGTCCTACTCAAGCGCGTGCCGTAACGACTGGGCTGGCCTTCTTTGCCTGCGCGGCGAGAATGCCCTTCATGCTTCCTTTTTTGATCGTCGTTCCGGCGGCTCGCAACAGCGGAGCTGGTCAAGCCGGAATCCAGCTCCTTGCCCTTGTTGCTTGTTGAGTGCAAAGCCTTCACTCGCCTTGACGCTTCGAGCGGATTCACGCTTGCCCGGAGATGAGAGCAGAAGAAGAGCTGGATTCCGGCTTGCGCCGGAGTGCCGAACAAGAGGACGTCAACGCGGGACGCATCAGTGCAACTGGCCAATAAGGAAGGTAGCGCCAGCGAAGAAACTGCGATCATGGGCTGCGTGAGTCAACCCGTAGGCTGCACCGCAATCGAGCACGAGCTTGCGCGACCAGTTGTAGTTCAGCGCGAGCAGCGCCTGGCTTTGGGTGGCGGCATGCTGTTGATGCATGCCCGAGAGTTCGAAAGCCGCTCCCCAGTCGCCCGCAATCGGTCGCGAGATCGCCGCGGCCCACGTTGTCTGCCATGGCGAGGCGTCGGCCGGCTGAACCCCGCCGTGGGCTTCGCCAAGATTGACATCGAGATGTGCCGCTCCCAGGTCGGTGCTGAAGATCCCGTTGACGAGCCATTGCGGCTTGCCGACGCCAAGATCATGCGACGCTGTCGGCATCAACACGCCAGCCTCGATTCCGAACGCGGCGTGGTCGCTGATCGGGAAACGCTGCTTCCACTCCAGTGACGTGTCGCCGAAGCTGTCCTGTGTCGGCACGCCCGGCAACTGCTGGCTGACGTATCCGTTTCCACCAAGCAGCAGTCCGTAGTTCTCGTCGAGCGCGTACTTCAGCAGAAACGGGACGATGCCGTTGCGCGAGTGATCCTGGTTCAGCGTGCGTATGCCGCCGAGTTCGCCTTCGAACCAGCCCGGTGCGGACAGGTCCGCAGGATTCGAGACCGTAGGGCGATATGGGGTGACGCTCGGTTCGCCGTCGTCGTCGGCGGAGGTCTGCGCCCGAACCGGCAATACGAGCAGGACGGCTGCGACAAAGAAGCTGAAACCTGCGAGAGGCCGCAAGCAATGACGCCGCGGCCGCGAACGCGCCACAGGCGCATCGAAGCACGGCCGGCCATGGCGTGCGCCGGGCGATCCGGCCAAGCCGAAAGCCGTGCGTCGGGGCAACTTCAGGCTCATTCTGCGGCGGCCTCCAGCGCCTCGCGCAGCCGCTCGACGGGAACAATTTCCATTTCTCCCATTTTCAACTTCTTCGGTGCGTTCGCCTTCGGCACGATTGCCTTCAGAAAGCCGTGTGTTGCCGCTTCCCTCAATCGCTCCTCGCCGTTGGGTACCGGACGGATCTCGCCGGACAGTCCCACCTCGCCAAAAGCCACGAGCTTGTCCGGCAGCGCGCGGTCGCGGAAGCTCGACAGCACCGCGAGCAGCACCGGCAGGTCGGCCGCAGTTTCCTGCACGCGGATACCCCCGACGACGTTGACGAACACGTCCTGGTCGTAGACGGCGGCGCCGCCGTGGCGATGCAGCACAGCGAGCAACATTGCCAGGCGGTTCTGTTCGAGACCCAGCGCGACCCGGCGCGGATTGCCGAGCGAGGACTGATCGACCAACGCCTGCACTTCGACCAGCAGCGGCCGCGTACCTTCGCGTGTCACCATGACCGCGCTGCCCGGTGTCGGTGCGCTGTGCGCTGAAAGAAAGATTGCCGAGGGGTTCGGCACTTCGCGCAGGCCCTTGTCGCTCATCGCGAACACGCCGAGCTCGTTGACCGCGCCGAAGCGGTTTTTGAACGCGCGCAGCACGCGGAAGCGGCTGCCGGCCTCGCCTTCGAAATACAGAACGGCGTCGACCATGTGCTCGAGCACGCGCGGGCCAGCGATGCCGCCTTCCTTGGTCACGTGACCGACGAGGAAGAT
>DASSGP010000399.1:0-11330 GCA_035693405.1 Rudaea sp.
CCAGTCGCACCCCTCCGGCGGCTTGGCCGGCTTGGGCAGGTTCGCCGTGCTCGAGCGCAGATCCACGCCGTCGACGTTCACGAAGCACTCGCGGATCTGCCACGGCAGATCGTTGTGGCCGTCGATCAAGGGTGTCTGCGCGAGCACGCGATTGACCCGCGCCGCCAGCGCATCGTTCGACGGTGCCGACGCGGAGTACGCGCTGGCGGGAGCAACGATCAGCGCGATGGCGATCGACAGCGGGAAGAGGATGTTCTTCATACGGCTCCTGGGTTGCGGATTTGGATCGGGCTGCAGATTGACGCCAGCGGCGGTCGGCGGCGCAGTATGGCGAAACTCGTGCAGTTGTGAAATCGGCTCCGGCAGCGGGAAGGCGATTCTGAGAACGGGTCGCCATTAGGGAATTGCTGGCACGCTGGTCAACGTCACCGCAGCGGGGCTTCCTTTGAGCGCTCGCTGGTGTCGCCGGGGCACGGCGCGGGGTGCGAACCGACGCGGATGCCCCGAGGCGCACACGGAATGGGCGACCGGTGGGGTCGCTACGGGTACAATTGCGTTTTCGCGCACGCCACGTCCATGTCTCGCAAGAATCCCAAAGTCGGTTTCGTCAGCCTCGGCTGCCCGAAGGCCCTCGTCGACTCCGAACGCATCCTGACCCAGCTGCGCGTCGAGGGCTACGACATCGTGCCGAGCTACGGAGCGGCCGACGTCGTCGTCGTCAACACCTGCGGTTTTATCGACGCGGCCGTGCAGGAATCGCTCGACGCAATCGGCGAGGCGCTGGCCGAGAATGGCAAAGTCATCGTCACAGGCTGTCTCGGAAAGCGCGCCGACCTGATCCGCGAGGCGCATCCCGATGTGCTGGCGATCACCGGCCCGCAGGACTACGCGAGCGTGATGAGCGCGGTGCACACGCAGCTGCCGCCAAAGCACGATCCGTTCGTCGACATCGTGCCGCGCGGGCGATCGCGCAACGGCGCGGTTGCGAACGACATCGGCATCAAGCTGACACCGAAGCACTACGCCTACCTGAAGATTTCCGAAGGCTGTAATCACCGTTGCACCTTCTGCATCATTCCGTCGATGCGCGGCGATCTGGTCTCGCGGCCGATCGACGAAGTGCTGATCGAGGCCGAAAAACTCGTCAAGAGCGGCGTGCGCGAACTGCTCGTTATCTCGCAGGACACGAGCGCCTACGGCGTCGATCTGAAGTACACCGAGCGCACCTGGCGCGGCAGGGAATATCGCACGCGCATGACCCAGCTGTGCGAAGGCCTGGCCGAGCTTGGCGCCTGGGTGCGCCTGCACTATGTTTATCCTTATCCACATGTGGATGAAGTGATCCCGTTGATGGCGGAAGGCAAGCTGCTGCCGTATCTCGACATTCCGTTCCAGCACGCAAGCCCGCGCATCCTGAAACTCATGAAACGGCCGGCCGCAAGCGCGAAGACGCTCGAGCGCGTGCGCGCGTGGCGTGAAGTCTGTCCTGAGCTGACGATTCGCAGCACGTTCATCGTGGGATTTCCGGGCGAGACCGACGCCGAGTTCGAGGAACTGCTCGACTTCCTCGGCGAAGCGCAGCTCGACCGCGTCGGCGCGTTCGCGTATTCGCCGGTCGACGGCGCGCGTGCCAACGATCTGCCAGGCGCGGTTCCGGAAGAGGTCAAGCAGGAGCGACTCGAACGTTTCATGGCCACGCAAGCGGAGATCAGCGCGGCGAAGCTCAAGCGCAAGGTTGGAAGCGTCGTCGAAGCGCTGGTCGATCACGCCGACGCGAGTGGCGCTGTCGCACGCACGGCGGCCGACGCGCCGGAGATCGACGGCGTGTTGCGCATCGCCGATGGGCAGAAACTCAAGCCGGGCCAGCTCGTCGCGGTGAGAATAACCGCGGCCGAGGAGCATGACCTGATCGGGCGCCTCGTGGCGTAGTCGCGCTGAGACACGACAGACGAGGGCGCGAACCGATATGCGTTTCATCGCGCCCGCGCGTGACCAAGTCGATTCGTCAGCCTTTTCCCGTCCGCCGCTCTCGCAGTGGCGCGAATTTGCGCAGCTCATCGAAGCGCCCGATTGGCCGCGCGTCGACGCGTTGAACTCGGCTGTCTATCGGGCCGGTCTGGCAAGGACAGCGCATGCAGAGCAGCGGCGTTTCGTCGAACAGACACCGGCGCTGCTCGCCGATGGCCTGCACTATGAACGGCGCATCGCCGAGCGCGGCGAGATCGCGACGCGCGAAGGCAACTGGCACGACCTGCTCAACGCGCTGGTCTGGCTGCGCTATTCGGCGTTGAAGATCGCGTTGAATACACGGCAGGTCGCCGAGATCGCCGTTGCCGGGCCGAAGCGGCGCACGCGGGCGCAATGCGCGCTGACGCATTTCGACGAGGCCGGCATTGTCGTGCTGCTGCGCGATCCGGCATTGCTCGCGTTGTGGGACGCACACGACTGGCATGGTCTGTTCTGGCGCGAGCGCGAAGCGTGGAGCGATGGCCGCGTCGCCGTACACGTGTTTGGACACGCGCTGCTGGAACATGCCTTGAAGCCCGGTCAACTGCTGGTCGGCAAGGCGCTGGTCGTGGTCATGCGTCAAAGTGGAAGCGCGGCCGGAGATTCATCCGCGTGTGAAGATGAGCCGGTCGCCGAACTCGCGGCCGCGATCCGGCGCGGTGAACTGCTCAACGATCCGCAGGAATTGCGCCCGTTGCCCCTATCCGGCATTCCGGGCTGGCATTCCGACAATGACGTTGAGGACTTCTACCGTGATGCACCGTGCTTCCGTCCTTTGCGCACAGGCAGGCGCTACCCGCCGCCATTCACCTAGTTGCCCGTCATCTGGTTGCTCGTCATCGCGCCGAACGTAGTGCTCGATGTTCCGGCGTAACTAGCTACGAAGACAAGCTCTAATCCCTCGTCCCTCGTCCCTCGCCCTTCGCCCCAGCGCCTTCATAACTCACCGCCACCACCACAAACCGCCGCCGCCCGCCCGGCAGTTCGGCTTCGAACTCATCGTCGATGCGCTTCTTCAGTGCGGCGCGCGCGATCGGTGAGTCGATGCTGATCCAGCCCGGGCCGGGATCCGTTTCGTCGGGTCCGACGATGCGATAACGCAAGGTACGCCCGTCTTCGTCTTCCAGTTCGAACCAGGCGCCGAAGAAGATCGCCTGGCGGTCGGTCGGCTTGGTGTCGATGACCTTCAGCGACTCCAGGCGCTTGCTCAGATAACGCACGCGGCGATCGATCTCGCCGAGTTGCTTTTTGCGATAAATATACTCGGCGTTTTCGGAGCGATCGCCTTCCGCCGCGGCTGCGGTCAGCGCCCGCACGACTTCAGGGCGCAACTCGCGCCACAGATGATCGAGCTCCGCCCTGAGCCGCCGATAGCCGTCGGCGGTGATGACGGCGGTCGAGGCCGCCTGTGGCGCGCGCCAGCGGCTCATGCCGGGGGCTGCTGCGGCTGCGACTTCGTCGGCGTCGTCGCGAGCTTGTCGAGGAACGCGATGTAGGCATCGACTTCGGGAATCAGCGGATCTTCCGGCAGCACGATCTTGATCTGCTGGAGCAGGGCGCGCGCCTGCATTTCCTTGTTCATGCGTTCGGCCATGATGCGGGAGGCAAGCAGATAGTTCTTCGCGATGTCGGGGTGATTGCGGAAGTGCTTGTGGAACCCTGTCAGCAGTTGCAAGACAAGCTGATACCTGCCGGCTGCCGCCGCGCTCGCGGCCAGGCGCGTGACGTCTTCGCCCTTGTCCAGCGTAAACGTCGGATCGATCGCCAGGCAATCGCGCGCGACTTCGAGCGCGGTGTGGTCCTGGTTGAACGCGAGCAGCTGCGGAATGTAGCGTCTGCCATGGCCGACGAGTTCGGCCTTCTCGTCGGACTCGCGCAGCCAGTGGCGCAACTCCGCGTGCAGCGCGAGTGCTTCCGGGCGCACGCCGATCTCGTCGCGCAGCAGAGCCGCAGCACCGGGGACATCGCCACAGGCAGCTCGTCTGCGCGCAGCGTCGATGATGCGCTCGTCGGGGCCGGCATCGGCCGGCAACGCCTGCAGTTCCAGATGGCCGGAGTAACCCAGCTCGTCGGCATTCTCGTGGATCACCCAGCCGATCAAGTGGAAGTTCGCGATCATCAAGTAGTTGACGACAAAGAACACGAGCGGCGTGACGAGAAATCCTGGCAGCACATTGGCGAGCGCCGCGGCAACGATGCTCTGCACGAACAGCGCCGCGCAGAACACGCCGACGAGAACCAGGTAGGTGCCGCGCAAGCGGATCGCCATCGCGATCCATGCGAACGGATTCAGCGCGCCGAGCATGTTCTCGTCGACGGCCAGGATCGTGATGATCGCGGGCATCGCGAACATCAGCGCAACGCCGAGCGCGAACGCAGGACCCGTGCCGTAGATGTAGGCGAGCATGATGATCGCAACTTCGGACAGGACCAGCAGCAGCATCGCGAACCGCGCAATTCCGTCGCCGACCGTGAAGCTGATCTCGGGCGCCTGCTCGCGGCCGTTCGCGCTCCAGCGCAACACTTCGAATGCGTATTTGAAGAACGCCGTCCAGACCACCAGGTCGAGGATGAATCCGAGCGGGATGTGTGCAACCAGGTGCGACACCGCGAGAGCGACGTTCGTCGACAGCGGGCCGGGCTGCAGCGGATACGTGAATATTTCGGGCCAGCGCTCGCGGTAGGAACGCGCCGTCTCCCTGGAGGTCGACTCCGTCGTCATCGCTGCGGCAGCTTCGGCACGTGGCACGGCACTGCGTCCGTTGAGATTGGCAAAGCACAAGTTGCAAAACGAACGGCGCTCGCGATCACGCGCGATTCGCAGTCGAGCGGGCCCGGCACTGGCGATTCGCGATTTGCAGCCACGCTCATTTTTTCAGCAGCGAACCGAGCACCCCGCGCAGCAGGCTGTTCCCGAGCTTGCTGCCGGCGTTGCGCGCGGCCGACTTGGCCATCGCTTCAATCATGCCCTGGCGGCGGCTGGTGCCGAACACGGCGTCGCTGATCGCCTTGCCCCAGCCGGATCCTTGCGCGGCGGCGGGCGCTTCCGCGGGCGCGCCGGCAGGCGCGTGAGCGCCACCCGCGGGAGCCGGTGCGGCGGCAGGGTCGGCGGCGCGCCGGGTCAGCATTTCATAAGCGGAGTCGCGATCGACCGCGGCGTCGTAGCGCGTGCCGACCGGCGAGCGCGAACGTATCGTCGCGCGCTCGGCATCGGTGATTGCGCCGATGCGCGACGTGGGTGGCACGATCATCGCGCGTTCGACCGGCAGCGGCACGCCGCCGTCCTGCAGCGTCGACACCAACGCTTCGCCGACGCCGAGCTGGGTGATGAGGTCGCTGACGTTGCCGAGCTTCGGATTCGGTGCGAACGTTTCGGCGGCGCTGCGCACGGCCTTCTGGTCGCGCGGCGTGAAAGCGCGCAGGGCATGCTGCACACGATTGCCGAGCTGGCCGAGGATCACGTCGGGAACGTCGTCCGGGTTCTGCGAGCAGAAGTACACGCCGACACCCTTGGAGCGGATCAGGCGCACGACCTGTTCGATGCGCTTTTGCAACGACGGCGGACAATCGTCGAACAGCAGGTGCGCCTCGTCGAAGAAGAACACCAGCTTGGGCACGTCGAGGTCGCCGACTTCGGGCAGTTTTTCGAACAGTTCCGAAAGCAGCCAGAGCAGAAACGTCGAATACAACGCCGGCTTCAGTATCAGTTGATCCGCGGCGAGGATGTTGATCAGTCCACGGCCGTCGAGGCCGACGCGCATGAACTCGGCCAGGTCGAGCGCCGGCTCGCCGAAGAACACGTCGCCGCCGGCATTCTCCAGGGTCAGCACCGCGCGCTGGATCGCTGCGAGCGAGGTCGGGCTCACCAGCCCATAGCTGGCCGAAATCGTCTTCGCGTTCTCCTTCTCGCCGGCATAATTCAGCAGCGCGCGCAGATCCTTCAGGTCGAGAAGCAGCCAGCCGTTGTCATCGGCGAGCTTGAACACGACTTCGAGCACACCGCTCTGCACGTCGTTGAGTTCGAGCAGGCGCGCGAACAGCGTGGGACCCATCTCCGACACGGTGGCGCGCACCGGATGGCCGAGCTTGCCGTAGATATCCCAGAAAATGACCGGGTTGGCGGCGGGCGTGAAGTTCGTCAGGCCAAGCTTTTCGAGGCGCGGTTTGAGCTTGTCGCTGATTACCGCGGCCTGCGAAAGTCCGGCGAGGTCACCCTTCACGTCGGCCAGGAAGACCGGAACACCGAGGCGCGAAAAGCCCTCGGCCATCACCATCAGAGATACCGATTTCCCGGTGCCGGTTGCGCCGGCGATCATGCCGTGGCGGTTGCCGTAGCGCGCGTGCAGGAAAACGTCGTTGGAGTTTGGAACGGTCTTGCCGAGCAGAATTTCGTTCACGATGTCCTTCCCGATCCGTCTGCGTCTGATGTTGTCTGCGCTGATGTTGTGCAAGGCGATGTTCGCACGAACCGGAGAGTCGACGTGGCGCCAGTCGAATCCGGACACGGCAGCATGATACCCAGAAGATTCGCAGGGTGTGACGCCAGCGTCTGAATCGGCCGGCAGATCGTGCAAGGGTTGGCAGGACGCGTCCCGACAGGTAACGTGCGGTAATTGTCTGGCAGGCGCCTGAGCATGCATTGCAGTTTCCGAGTTCTCGCAGTCAGCGTTTTCCTTACCCTCGGCGCGTGCGCCGGCCAACCCGCGCAGAAGACGACTCCCGCCGCGCAGTCAGCGCAAGGTGCAGCGTCGAACGTCGAGCAGATCAACGCGCTCTACGCGCGCCTGGATGCCGATGCGAAGCGTTACACGGCCGCACGCGCTGCGCGCCCGGGCAACGCCGAGCCTTCCGCTACCGCGGCCGCGGAAGCAAAAGCCGCGCTCGACGACCTGCAGGCCGCGTCGACACAATGCCTGGCCCTGCGCGATTGCGAGAGCCAGCGGTTCTTCGCTGCATTCGACCATTTGCTGCGCCAGGACAGCGGCCTGCTCGGCGAGGACGCGGGCAACCCCGCGCCCGATGGCGCGGAGACAAGCGGCGAAGCGGGAGTCGTATCTCCGGCGGCCGCGGCGCTGCCGGAAGTCGCGCGCTCGGTTTCGCTGCTCAAGGGCCGCGAGCTGTCCGATCTCATCGCGCTGAACGATCCGATCAAGGTTGCGCTGGAGCAATGGCTGACGCAGTTGCGTCCGAACCTGATGCTCGCCTACGAAAACTACGAGTACATGCGCTATCGCATGTGGCCGGAATACCAGAGGGCCGGGCTGCCCGAGGCTCTGCTGTTCGGCATGCTGGCGAAGGAATCCGGCGGCAAGGTGCATGCGGTGTCGCGCTCCGGCGCGAGCGGGCCGCTGCAGTTCATGTACGCGACCGGCGCGCGCTTCGGCCTCGGCACGGTCGACGGCTTCGACCAGCGCTTCGATCCGCGCCTGTCGGCGCATGCCAACGCGGCTTATATCAACGAACAACTCGCCGTGTTCAACGACAATCTCGAACTCGTTCTTGGCGCCTACAACGGCGGCGAAGGCGCGATGCAGCGGCTTGCAGCGCGCAATCCCAACGCCGGTTTCTGGGACGCCAAGATCTACTTCGAAGTCAACCCGGAAACGCGCGACTACGTTCCGATGGTGCTCGCGGCCGCATGGTTGTTCCTGCACCCGGAGCGCTACCACCTGACGTTTCCGAAGATCGATGCCAAGCCGGCAGCCATCGCGCTGGCGGTGCCGTCATCGATCGACGAGTTGACCGTGTGTCTCGGTCAGGAAGGCAATCCGAACGGCTGGTTCCGCACGCTGCGCAACCTCAATCCGCAGTACGAACCACAGCAGCCAATGGCTGCAGGGACGCGCATTGAGTTGCCGTCGCGTCTGCTTGCGGCGTACGAAAAATCCTGCGCAAGCGGCAAGTGGGTCGAACTGGCCAGCGAACTGCACAGCGCGGCCGCGCCGGTTGCGCCGGTCGGATTCGCCCGGACCGAGCGTCCTGCGCGTGGTTCGAGCAGTGCGAAGGCCGGCAACGGCAGTGCCAAGACCTATGTCGTCAAGAAGGGCGAAACGCTGGGTGCTATCGCGCACAAGCTTGGGTGCGGCAGCGTCGGTGAGCTGGCGGGGCCCAATCGCATCAAGGGACCAGGATATGCGGTGAAGCCTGGGCAGACGTTGCAGGTTAGTTGCGGGAAGCGGTGAGGCAAGTGACGCAAGGCGTCAGCAGAAAAGATTCTCCTTCGTTTTCTGCGACTCTGCCATCCAGCCGGCCGAGAATTGCTCCTGCATTCTCGGCATGTCCGCCATCCATGGCGGCCAAAATTGCTCCTGCATTTCCGGCTGTCGGTTCTGCCAAAATGACTTCGTTTTCAGGATGTCGTGCGGTCAAAGCACCCGCCGAAAAATGCTCCTGCATTTTCGGCGTACCCGCCATCCATGGCGGTAAAAAAAAGCGCCGCATTTAGCGGCGCGTTCAAGGACCCGACGTAATTGGGGATTCAGGCGACCGCGCGGCCAATCTCGGCAGTCCAGCGATCCTGGGCGGTGGTCGTCGGCGCGTACTCGCGCAGGACGCGTAGCGTGCGCATCAGCTGGCGATGCAGGTTCTGCGCTTCGCCGTATTCCGAATCCTTGGTCTCAAAATAGGCAACCGTCAGCCACAGCGCGATGCCGCGCAGCTTGACGTGAGGGTTGTCGGAACGCACGCGCGTAAAGCCCACTTCGGCGCCCTTGCCCCAAGCAGCCTCGATGCCCTGGGTTTCGCCGGGTGTGCCGTACAGATGCGGGAACTCGCATTGCGAGGCACTGGCGAATTCCTTGACCGCAAGCGCGGCCAGCTGGCGCCGGGTGGCCAGCGGCAGCGAATCGATCTCGCGCTGGATTTCGCGGAACTGGCGGTTGAGCTGTATCGAGCGGCTCAAGGCAATCAAACGACTGACAATGCGCATTTGCGGATCCTTGAAATTTCACTTGCCGTGCGGGATTGCACCTACCCGACGATGGCCGATATTACTGATTCGGCGGCACGTCGGGTACGTACTGCGTCACAATTTGACCATTTGCGTCACATTCTTGCAAATGCTGAGAGAAATTGCACGCAATTTCATAAAGATACACAAAAGAGTCAGGGTGAAATCGCGAAATCAGGCGTTTAACGCGTCAGGTTGCCGATGCGGCTGCCGACCTGTACCGGGGTTTCCGAGGCAAGGCGCTCGTCCCAGGCGGCACGGCCGGAGGGCAACGCAAAGATGACCGTGGAACCCATGTTGAAGCGGCCCATTTCCGCGCCGCGCTCGAGGCGGATGGCGCGGTCGCGCCAGTCCTTGCGCGTGACCGCACTCGCGTAGGGCGGGATCTCGAGCCCGCTCCAGACCGTCTCGACGCTCGAAACCAGCATGGCGCCGACGAGCACGACAACGAACGGACTTTCATCGCCGTCGAAGTGACAGACCAGGCGCTCGTTACGCGCGAACAGGCGCGGCACGGCGTTGACGCTGAATGGTGCGACGCTGAACAGGCGTCCGGGGATGTGAACGGTTTCGCGCAGCGTGCCCGCCAGCGGCATGTGCACGCGATGATAGTCGCGCGGCGATAAGTATACAGTGATAAAAAGTCCGTCGGTATACGTTTTCTCATCGGGCGCATCGGCCAGCAGTTCGGCTACGCTGAAGTCGAAACCCTTCGCCTGGAAGATGCGGCCGCGCGTGATCGGGCCCAACTGGCTGATCTTGCCGTCCGCCGGGCAGGCCAATGCGCCGGGATCCTCCGGCAGCGGCCGCGCGCCAGGCTTGAGAGCGCGGGTGAAGAACGCATTGAACGTCGGGTATGCGCGCGGATCGGTAACCACGGCCTGATCCATGTCGACGCGATAGGCGCTGACCACGCGCGCGATCAGGAAGTTTTTCCACGGCCGCCAGGACCACCGCGTCGCCCAATACACCAGGCGCGACAGCGCGCGATGCGGCAGCAGATACTGGAGCATCACGGCGGGGCGCATCGGTCAGTTCCCCGAGCCAACAAGCGTGGCGAGATCGGCGGCAACATCGGCGGCCGCGAACGGAGGGCGAAACATGCCGACGAGCCGGCCCTGCGGATCGACGATCACGGCCGAGCCGCTGTGGTCGACCTGGATCTCGCCGTTCGGACCGGTCGAGCGCGAATAGAGCAGTCCGAGCGCGCGCGTCAGGCGATTCAGCTGCTCGTCGCTGCCGGTCGCAGCGGTGAAGTCTGGACTGAAAAACGCCACGTACTTGCCGAGGCTTTCCGGTGTATCGCGCTGCGGATCGACCGAGATGAAATTGATGCGGACGCGATCGCGCAGGCCGCGCTCGTCGAGCGCCTTCCAGACTTGCTTGAGCACGGCCAATGTCGTCGGGCAGACGTCCGGGCAGCTGGCGTAGCCGAAGTAGGCGACGTTCCAGCGCCCCTTCCAGTCCGCGAGCGTCAGTGGTTTGCCATCGGCCTGGGCCAACTGGAAATCAGGCAGCGCGCGCGGCTGCGGATACATGACGGCACTGGCAAGTCCGGGGCGTTCAGCGTGGCCGAATTGCCGGTTGCCGAACCACAGCCCGACACCCGCGGCCAGCGCTGCGACGAGAATGATCCAGACAAAGGAGCGGTGCGAGGCCGGCGCGGAGAGACTCATCGGGGCATTATAGCGTTCGCGTTCGCCTATACTTGCGACCATCAACCGTCCCGCGATGACCACGTGACCGCCGAACTTGCTTCCATCATCGATCTGATCCGTTACGGTGCGAGCCGCTTCGCCGGCGCCGGACTCACCTTCGGCCACAGCTACGACAGTCCGCTCGACGAATCGACGCACCTGGTGCTGCACAGTCTGCACCTGCCGCACGACCTGCCGCCCGCCTATGGTGTGGCACGGCTGACCGCCGCAGAGAAGAAACGCGTGCTTGCGCTGATCGAACGGCGCGTGCGCGAGCGCAAGCCGGTCGCTTACCTCACCGGCGAGGCCTGGTTCGCGGGCCTGAAATTCAAGTCCGACGCGCGCGCGCTGGTGCCGCGCTCGCCGATCGCCGAGTCGATCCAGAACGGTTTTTCGCCGTGGCTCGACGGTCTCGCGGTCAGCCGCGCGCTCGACCTGTGCACGGGGTCGGGCTGCATCGGCATCGCGATGGCGGTGCACAACCCGGACTGGCGCGTCGATCTTGCCGACATCAGCGCCGATGCGCTGGCGCTGGCCCGCGAAAATATACAATTCCAGAATGTCGACGAGCGCGTGCGCGCGTTGAAGTCCGACCTGTTCGCCGGTCTGAAGGGCGAAGTCTACGACCTGATCGTCAGCAACCCGCCGTATGTGACCGAGCGGGAATTTGCGGCGCT